>NZ_JBFBEA010000015.1:0-64151 GCF_040683495.1 Streptomyces sp. NPDC093544
ACACGCGCCACAACGACGCGCACAGCAAAGCCGATCACGGCCACCGTCAGCCATCAGCTGGGATCGAAGTGTCAAGCATCTACCGGGACCGGACAAGGGCTGGTAAGGGCGGTGCGTTCAGATTTTCTCTACGAGGTTCAAGGCGGGCCCCGCCCGCCAGGGCCTGGCCGCCGTCGCCGACAAGCCCGCCGTTCGCCCGGAAGGTCAGCGCCGCTGCAGGCGGCGAGCCGCACCGGCAGCCGGGGCATGACCCAGGGCTGCGGGAGCGGTAACCAGCCAGCTTGTCGGGCTGACCGGAGTCGGGCTCCTGGCAGAGCAAGTTGTCGCCAACGACCGTCCTACGGCCGGATCGCAGGCACAGGGCCAGCCAGGGGGCCGACCCTTCACGTGCGTCACGCAGGCTCACCGAGGGCGGTGGCCGGCACCGCCTCCAGCGGGGGAGCGATACCCTCAGCGGCCCACCCTCTCGGCGGACCCCTCCCCACCCATCGGCGGCCCCTTCCCCACCCAGCCGCGCTGCCGCACTGGTGGGGGCACCAGCATCGCCCCGACGCCCGAGGATCGCCCTCCCCGGCGAACGGGCGGCCGGGGGAAGTGCCAGAACGGGACGCACGCGGGGACAACGGCCAAGTTCCTGGCAATCCTCGGGCGACTGTCAGCCCGCCAGCGGGGGTGAACCTCTGCCGATCCAGCTGTCCAAGGCCGCAGGGCCGTCCTACACTGCTGGCGTGACCGCTGCATACGACTACGAGGACATGCACCACCTGGTGGACCGGCTCACCCCGACCCAGGTGCGACGCCTGCGCCTGCTCGTCACCCAGGATGAGGAACTGTCCCAGGTTGCCCAGTCGCTGCCGGCAGTCGACGCGAACGAGGGCGGGGAGTCGGTCCCGGCCGGGCTGCTGGCCCTGATCGGCAGCGTGAATGGCCCAGAGGATCTGGCTGAACGGCACGACGACTACATCCGCGAGCGGATGCGCGAGCGCTTCGGCGACTCGGCGTGATCGCCACGGTCCTGGACACCGGACCCCTGGCTGCGGCGTTCAACGCGGCCGACCGGCGTCACCCGGAGTGCGCCTCCCTGCTGGCGTCGCTGACCGGCCGCCGTCTGCTGCCCAGCCCGGTCATGACCGAGGTCTGCTGGCTGCTGGAGCGCTGGCCCAAGGTCGAAGCGGCGTTCCTCAACGAGGTCGCACGCGGAACATTCGAGCTGGTCCACCTCACTCCCACCGACCTGACGCGCGTGGCTGAGCTGGTCCTCCAGTACGCCGACTTCCCGCTCGGCGGGGTCGACGCCTCGGTCATCGCGGTAGCCGAACGCTTCGACGTGGACCGGGTAGCCACCCTCGACCGACGGCACTTCAGCGTCGTCAAGCCCGCCCATGTTCCCGCGCTGACACTCCTGCCGTAGGCCGACCAGCGGTGTATATCTCTGACGGCAGCGCTGACGGCAACAAGCGCGGACGTCAGGGCACAGCCACGGACGCCAGCGAAGCACGAAACCGCCGTTGATCTGCGAAAACGCAGATAGGGAGGGTCTGCGTAGCACACGTACTATGTGCTGGCAGGGGCCACACCCGTACTCGTTCACAACTGCAATGAGTCGATGGACTTCGTGCATGGAACGAGCTCGACCCATGCCGACAACATCGAGGCGAATGGGCTCAGTGGTGATGCGGCTCGCGCGAATTCGAGTGCCGGATCTCTTGGGCAGCCAGGGAACCTGTTTACGTATCGGGTGAGTCCCGGAGATTCGGACACTCTCAGCGCTGCTGCGACATTCGGTGGAAGTCGCACCGCTTCCGGAGATCGCCCAGCCATTCTCATCTTCCGTATGTGTAAGTGCACGTACGATCGATTGACGGCAGAAGGTCATATAACTACACGGGTCACTGACGAGGTGAGCGGGAGGGTTGAGCACATCTTCGGCCCAGGAGCGCTGCCGCACCTGCAGCAGGTCTATCGCAGGAACCTATGAGTGCCGTGTGGCTCTGAAAGTGATAGGTGGTGACGTTCGCATGGTCGATCCCGCAGAGTACGACAAGGACATTCCTCGCGTTCAAGAGCATTTGCGTAAATTTGAACGCGCCTTTGGGAAGGTCCGCGGGACCCACAAGGGGCGCCCGGTGGACGAAATTCGGCAGGCCCTCCTGGAAGAATTCGAATCCGAGGGGTTGATCGTGTGGAGCGAAGTTGCGGATGACGCGGCTTGCCGCATTGCCGAAGAGCAGGCGGATGAGGCGTGAGGTCTCCCGCGCGTAGGCTGCATCAGCTTCGTAAAGTTGTGACAGCAAACCTGAGGCCTTGCAGGTTGTGATTGGTGGGGCTCCAGGGGAGCTTGACGGCAGTAGTTGACGGCAACGTCAGCGGACGAGAGTGGTGGTGGAACACGATTCGTTGCCACAGGGACTGAGCGAGGTGTTGTTCGCCGGGACATCGAGTGCGGTGCCGAGGGAGTCGATGGCCTTGCGCTGGAGGCGGAGTCGGACGTGGGTGTAGACGGTAGCGGTGACGCCGATGTGGGCGTGTCCGAGGAGTTCCTTGATCACGACGAGCTCGACACCCTGTTCCAGGAGGAGGGTGGCGGTTGAGTGCCGCAGGTCATGGAAGCGGATGCGGCGGACACCGGCCTTGCGGAGCAGCAAGGTGAAGGTTCGGGTGAGGGTTGTCGGGTCGATCGCGCTTCCCTGCGGGGTGGTGAACACGTACCCGCTGTGCTGCCACTCGGTGCTTGCGGTGTCACGCTCGCGCTGCTGCGCCTCGTGGTGGAGTCTCAGCGACGGGAGGCAGCGAGCGGGGAGGGCGATGCGGCGCTCGGAGGCCCGAGTCTTTGTGGGCAACGCAGTGAGCCCGCCTGCGTTGGTGCGCTGCAATGTGCGGCGGATGGCAGCCGTGCCAGCGTCGAGGTCGAGGTCTTCCCAATGGAGGCCGAGGAGTTCGCCCTTGCGGAGTCCGGTGTGGAGTGCGAGTTCGAACAGGGCATGCAGCCGGTGTCCGCGCGCGGCGGTGAGGAGCCGGCGGGCTTCAACTGCCGTGAGCGGTTCGAACCGACGGGGGCGTGGTGTGCCGGTGCGGACGTTGCGGGCGACGTTACGGGTGATCTCCTCTTCGCGGACGGCGTGCTCCAGGGCGGACTTGAGGACGTAGTGGATGTACGCCAGCGTCAGCGGGGAGAGCCGCTTGGAGCAGCAGGTTCCCGAAGCGCAGCAACGGGATTGATCGCGGCGGGTGTCGATGCCGCGTGCGCAGCACTGGCAGGTGGTGCGGAGCTGGTTGAGCCAGGTGCGGACGTCTTTGGCGGTGAGCTTGGCGAGCTTCTTCTTGCCCAGGCCGGGGATGAGGTGTTGGTGGACGCAGGTGGTGTATCGGGTGTGGGTGTTCTCGCGGAGCTGGTGGACGGCGACGTTCTCCAGCCAGTACGTCAGGTAGGCGCTGACGCTGCCCTGCGCGGACGGCACGGGGACGCCGCGGTTGCTGGTGGCGATCTTCTCGGTGAGCTTGGCCAAGGCTTCCTTGCGGGTAGTGCCGTAGACGCGAACGCGCTTGCGGGTGTTGCCGGGGGCGAGGCCGTAGCCGGCGGCTTCCCAGCGTCCGTCTTTGCGCTGGTAGACGGTCCCGTCGCCGTTGGCGCGGACGCGGCGGGAGGCGGTGTCGCGGGGCGTGGTCATCAGGCGGCTTCCTGGTCGAGTCGGGCGCGGATGAAGTCGGCAAGGGCGCTGGTGGGGATGCGGCGGGCGCGGCCGAGAGTGATCGAGGCGAGTTGCTGGGTACGGAGCAGGTCGTAGACGGCTGAGCGGCCGAGCTGGAGGCAGGCCATGACTTGGGGGACCGTCAGCAGTTCCTGCGTCCCGCCTGGCCCGTGGTTGAGCGCGGTGGGCTGGTGGACGGGCATCAGCAGCCGCCTTCCGCCGCGAACTGCCGTTCCAGTTCCCTGCGGTGCCAGGTGGCGGCAGCGAGGAGTCCAGCGCCGGGGCTGTAGCCCGAGCCTTGGTAGGTCAAGTGGCCGATGACGAGGGTGGTCGTCGGGTCAAGGTCGGAAAGGCCGGCGTGGGCACGGGCCTGCTCGGTGCGCCAGGCGCGGCGGGCGTCGCGCAGCGCGCCTAGGGTGACTGAATAGCAGCGGGACTTGGTGGAGAAGTGGCCGCGGAAGCCGAGCATGTGCGCCCACTTCCAGAGCTTGAGTCCGGTGAATTCCGGCAGGCGGCCCAGGTCCCAGCAGGTGCGGATCATCTGCCGCACGTGCCGGGCGATGGCGAGCCGGGTCAGCGGCCGGGCCTGCCCGGTGCCGTCGCAGGCGGTGCACGGGAGCGGGGTGCCGTGGGGCAGGAGGGTGGCGCCGCGTCCCTGGCAGGGGCGGCAGAACAGGGCGCGGTCGAGGGTGCCGGAGGCGTCGGCGGACTTGGTGGCGTACTTGGCGACGTAGGCGGCCACGGCCTGGTCGGTGAATTCGGCGTCGGTGCCGAAGGCGGCGATCTCGCGGACGTCGAGCTGTTCGCCCCAGGCGAGTTCGCGTTCCCCGACCGCGTCCGAGGTGACCGTTACGCGGACCCGGTCGGCGGCGGCGCGTACGGCGTCGGTGAGCTTGGCGACGGTGGCGTAGGGCGGCGGGGGCTGGTGGGCAGCGCGTTTTCCTCTGACTGCCTCCGCTCGCCTCTGCAACCCGTCCTAGCAGGTCACAGCCGTTTCGGCCCTCATAAGCCCAGTTCGGAGAGGTGCGGCAGAAGTACCCTGCGTAACCCCTCTTGACCTGCGGAGTTCCGCGTTCCACGATCTCGGCATGCATGTTCGGGTCACGTTCGTCGCCGCTGCGCGCAGCTCCTCGCTGCTCGCGGAACGCTTCGAGGACGACCGGCCGCTGGACCAGGCGGGCTGGGCGGAGGTGCAGCGTGCCGCCCAAGAGTTGGTGCCGCTGGCCGTGGCCGAGCTGCGCTACTGCGCGCCGACGCCGCGCAGTCGGGCCACCGGGGACGCACTCGGCTACGCGCCGCTCGTCCAGCTCGCCCTGCGCGACTGCGACATGGGCCGGTGGCGGGGTCTCACGCTCGGCGAGGCGATGGCCCGCGAGCCCGAGGCCGTCGACGGCTGGCTCGCCGACCCGCGCTCCACGCCCCACGGCGGTGAGTCGCTGCTGTCGTTCATCGCCCGCGTCGGCCACTGGCTCGACACCCGGCCCGCCGACGACGGCGGCCGTATCGTCGCCGTGGCCGAACCGTCCGTGGTCCGCGCCGCCGTCGTCTACGCCCTGAAGGCGTCGCCCTCGACGTACTGGAACGTGGACGTCCGTCCCCTGTCGACGATCACCGTCACGGGCAGCGCGGGGCGCTGGAACCTGCGCTTCGAAGGGGCGGTCTCTCAGTCTTCGCGCCTGTAGTCGGTGTCCTGGCGCGTGCGGCACGCCTCGTCGCGTGTGTAGTCCGTCGTGAGTACGAGGTCCTTCGCGGGGCCCGCCACGCGCCACACGGTCCGCCAGTGGTGCTCGTCGCGGACGGTGAACTCGCCCCGGTAGAGGTCCGCCGAGCAGGGGTGGTCGGCGACGTACCGCCCCGAGGTCAGGTCCAGGTCGTGGAAGGGGCGGCCGTCGGAGAACCGTACGTCCGCGGTGCTTGGGCCTTGCCCCGGCAGGAACCGCAGTGTCCGCTCGGCCGGCCGGGGCGTGCCCTGCCATACGAAGGTGCCGGACTCGTGGTGCAGAAGACCGGCGGCCTCCAGCGGTCCGAGGCCGGCGTCCTCCAGCGGCCCGAAACCGACGGCCTCCTGCGGTCTGGAACCGGTGTCGTCCAGTGGTCCGAAACCGGTGCTCTCCAGCGGTCCGAAAACCGCCGTCCCCGTGAAGTGCCCTTCGGAGCCGCTCGCCAGATCCCGCACCGTGCGTTCCACCCGCCAGCTCCCTGCCAGGTACGCCAGCACGTCGTCCACTGGCCAGAACTCGCCCATCCTGTCCCGCCTATCCCCGCCTATCCCCGCCTATCCCCGCCTATCCCCGCCTATACCCGCCTGTCTCCGTCTGTTCCGCTTTCCGTCCTTTCCGGGCTCTAGGAACGGCCGCGGGGCTTTCCGCGCTTGCCGCCCCTGGTGCCTCCGGAGCCGCCGCTCCGGGGGCTCTTGCCCGACGACTTGCCTGTCGCCTTGCCGGCGGCGGGCTTTCGCCGTGCGCCGCCGCCGGTGTCGGGGCGCTTGGGCTTGGCCTTCGCGTCGGCCGGGGTGGACGCAGGGGATGTGGGGGTACGTCCGCGGGTGCTGTTGACCGTGCGCCCGCGGACGATCCCGATGAAGTTCTCCACCAGGTCGGTGGTCTTCTCCTCCGGCCACGAGAGGGCGACGCGCGACTCGGGGGCGTCCGTGACGGGGCGGTAGGCGAGGTCCTTGCGGTGGTGCAGGCGGGCCAGCGACTGGGGGAGGACCAGGACCCCGATGCCGGCCGCCACCAGTTCGACGGCGTCCTCCGTCGTGGCGGGGCGCTCGATCGCCGGCTGCCCGGGCAGCCGCTCCCAGCCGAGGGTGTCGTCGAGGGGATGCAGCACGATGTCGTCGGCGAGATCGTCCGTGGACACCTCGTCCACCGCTGTCACGACGTGGTCCTTGGGGACCAGGACCACCGTGGTCTCGGTGTAGAGCGGGATCGCGCTGAGGTCCGTACGGTCGACCGGCAACCGTACGAAACCGGCGTCGGCGCCACCGTCCCGCAGAACGTCGAACGCCTCCGCGGCGGACACCGCGACGAGCGTCAGGGGTACGTCGGGCAGTCGCTCGTTCCAGATCCGCACCCATTTCGCGGGCGTCACCCCCGGGACGTACGCGAGCCTGAACGACGGGGATGCTTCGGTGCCAGTCACTTCGCCAGGTTACCGGCCGTGTCCCGGGGGCAGGGCACTGCGGTGCGTCCCCTGTGGCAGGCGGCACCGCCCCAGGGGGCGCACGCGGGCGTGCTGGTCGGAGCCGGTCCATACGCTCGTTACCCTTGACACCATGACGCCGCAGCAGAACACCCAGACGATGAAGCCCGCGACCGCGGCGAAGAAGCTGGGTGTGTACCTCGAGGCCACCCCCGCCGAGTTCCAGGAGGGTGTCGTCTCGCGTGCCGAGCTGGTAGCGCTGCAGGCCGAACCGCCCCAGTGGCTGCTCGAACTGCGGAACAACGGCCCGCACCCCCGCCCGGTCGTCGCCGCCAAGCTGGGCGTCTCCATCGCCGGGCTCGCGCGCGGCGGGGTCACCGAGGCCCTCACCACGGAGCAGATCGAGGCGCTGAAGACGGACGGCCCCGAATGGCTGCTGCGCGAGCGCTCCACCCAGGCCGAGGTCCGCAAGGAAGCGGAGCGCATCAAGGACAAGAAGGCCGACGAAGCCGCTCAGTCCCGGGGTGCGCGTTCCTGATCCCGCTCAGCGTGGCGTCGGGGGCTCGGCCACACCGACGATGAAGTCACCGAGCTGCCCGACATCGGCGGACCAGCCCAGCGCTGCGAGCTCGCCGGTGAGAGCCGAGGGCTCGTGGTAGATCTTCACGATCCGGTACCCCCGGCCGTCGTCGAGGCTGCGCACCTCCGAGGTGACGCCCTCCAGGGCGTGCTCGGCGCCCTCGGCGACGAAGACGGCTCTGCCGTGCGGGGCGAGCGCGGCGGCGACCGTCTCCCAGAACTCCCCGAGGCGGGACGCCGGGACATGGGAGAGCCAGAAGGCGAAGAACACGGTGTCGCGGCGGAGCTCCGGCCGCCGCGCGAACACATCGGCCCGGACGAACTCCACGTTCGGTGACCCGGCACGCTCACGCGCGATGCCCAGCACCTCCGGCGCCGAGTCGACGGCGGTCACCGAGCGCGCCCGCGCGGCCGGCGCGCCGGTCCACTGACCCGTACCGCAGGCCAGCTCCAGCACGTCCCCGGCGATGGGGAGACCGTCGAACTCGGACATCAGCTCCCGCAGGCCCGCGCGCTCGGCGTAGACCCGGTCGTACTCGAAGGCGCGGGCCCGGTAGTAGGCAATCTGCTCCGCCAGAAGGGCATCGTCAGAAATTGTCATGAGACCGACGGTGGTTGAGGCACCGACAGACCGAGGGTGAGATGTCACAGGCCCTGCGGACCGGGTGGTTCAGCCGGTCTTGCGAGCCACGCCGCCGTAGAAGCCGATCTCGGCGGAGCGGGCCGGCGGCTCGGTGTCGGGGCGCCAGAAGGGGGCCTGGGCCAGGCCGGGCTCGATCAGTTCGAAGCCGTCGAAGAACCGCTCGACCTCGGCGTGGGAGCGCAGGTTCAGTGTGGCGGTGGCCCTGTTGTAGACGGCTCGGGCGGCGGCGCGGTCGGCGAAGTCGCCCGTGGCGTGCGAGAGCACCAAAAAGCTGCCGGCCGGCAGCGCGTCGCGCAGGGTGGCGACGATCTGACCGGGCTTCTCCGCGTCGGTGAGGAAGTGGAGGATGGCGACGAGGACCAGGGCGACCGGCTCGTCGAAGTCGATGACCCGGCGGACGTCGGGGTGGTCCACGATGGCCCGTGGGTCGCGCAGGTCGCTGAGTACGACGCTGGTGCCGCCCTCGCGGCCGAGCAGAGCGTCGGCGTGCGCCTTCACTATCGGATCGTTGTCCACGTACGCGACGCGCACGTCCGGGGCCACCTCCCGGGCCGTCTCGTGCACGTTCGGCGGGGTGGGCAGCCCGGTGCCGATGTCGAGGATCTGGCGGACACCACTGCTGACGACGAAACGGACCGCGCGCTGTAGGAAGGCGCGGTTGGCCCGTACGCCGATCCGCGCCTCGGGTGCCGCGGCGACGAGTTCGTCGGCGGCCCGTTGGTCCACCTCGTAGTTGTCCTTGCCGCCCAGCAGATAGTCGTAGATCCGCGCAGGATGCGGCCTACTGGTGTCTATCTCTGTCTCCTCGGCACGGAAGCCGTCCTGCCTCACCCTGCGCTCCTCTCGACGCCCGCCGCGGTCCCCTTGCCCGCGAGCGGCTGACGACAGCTTCCCATATCAACTGGCGTGCCCGTGCCTGCAGTTACCGGCACCAGCGAGGCGGCACCTGAGGTGCGCCCAGCCAGCGCACATCAACGGTCAGCGCGGGGAGCGTCGGGCCCGTACCCCCGAAGTCAGGACCGCTTGAAAGCCGAAGAGGTGACTCCGTTGATGATGGTGTCGCCTTGCTGGTAGCCGATGCCGACCTCGTCCGTGAAGGGATGGGGATAGTTGAGGGACGGGGCGGTGAGGTCGTCGAGCTCGGCGAGGTGGGCCTCGTCCAGGGTTACTTCCGCTGAGGCGAGGTTGTCCTCCAGCTGCGCGAGAGTGCGGGCCCCGACGAGCACGGAGGTGACGGGCCGCTGCTGGCGCACCCAGGCCAGGGATGCCCGGGCGACGGTGGTGTCGAGGTCCCGGGCGATGCGCTCCAGGGCGTCCAGAAGGACGTAGGTGTTCTCCGTCAGGAGGGGCGCGGTGTATCCGGTTCGCCCGGAGTCGGTGTGCGGCCCACTGGTACGGGAGTACTTGCCCGAAAGGACCCCGGAGGCCAGCGGGCTCCAGGGCGTGACGCCCAGGCCGAAGGCGCGGGCGGCGCCGAACTGTTCGCCCTCGGCGGTCCGTGCGAGCAGCGAGTACTCCACCTGGACGGCCGCGATGTTTTCCCAGCCACGCAGCTGCGCGGTCGTCGCGGCCTGGGCAACCCACCAGGCGGGGGTGTTGGACAGACCGATACTGCGGATCCTGCCTGCACGGACGAGGTCGTTGAGTGTGGAGAGGGTCTCCTCCAGAGGGGTGTGCCGGTCCCATTGGTGCATCCAGTACACGTCGATGTAGTCGGTGTTCAACCGCCGCAGGGAAGCGTCCAGCTGCGCGAGGACGGCTTTGCGTCCGGCGCCGCCGGCGTTCGGGTCATCGGGGTGCAGGGTGCCGCCGAACTTCGTCGCGAGCACGATGCGGTCGCGGACGCCGGGGCGCTGTGCGAAGTACGCGCCGAGGGTGGTCTCCGACGCCCCGCCGTTGTACTGGTTGGCGGTGTCGATGAAGTTGCCGCCCTCCTCCAGGTAGCGGTCGACGATGGAGAAGGACGTCTCCTGTGCCGAACCCCAGCTGCCGTCGTCGAAAGTCATCGTGCCCAGGGCCAGGGGGCTCACCCTCAGCCCGGTGCGGCCGAGCGTGAAGTACGTGCTCAACATGGTCATGCTGTGCCATCTCCTCTGCTTGGGGCGGGCGGGCCGGTGGCCTGCCCAGAGCAGCTTCGGCCCCGCGCGAGCGCCTAGGAAGGCCCCGCCTTCCTAGGTGTCGCGCCCCTAGGAAGGCGGATCGGCCTTCCCGGCAGTCTGATCCGAATGGGACGATCGGTCCGGTCCGGGCCACTCCCCGGTTTAGGGCCTGGGTGCTTCATGTCGAAATGGCGAAGCCATAGAGCCGATTGCATAAACGTGCATCGAAACGTATAGTCATGCCATCGAGGAGGAGGGTTCCATGGCGGTACGTGCGGCGGTGGCGGGAGCGAGTGGGTATGCGGGCGGGGAACTGCTGCGGCTGCTCCTGGTGCACCCCGAGGTCGAGATCGGTGCTCTGACCGGCAACTCCAACGCGGGCCAGCGCCTGGGCGCGCTCCAGCCGCATCTGCTGCCGCTCGCCGGTCGTGTCCTTGAGGAGACGACCGCCGAAGTGCTCGCCGGCCACGACATCGTGTTCCTCGCGCTGCCGCACGGGCAGTCCGCCGCTGTCGCCGAGCGGCTCGGCCCGGAAGTCCTCGTTGTGGACATGGGCGCCGACTTCCGGCTGAAGGACCCGGCCGACTGGGAGAGGTTCTACGGCTCCGCGCACGCCGGGACCTGGCCGTACGGCCTCCCTGAGCTGCCGGGTGCCCGCGCCGCGCTGGAGGGGTCCAAGCGCATCGCGGTGCCCGGTTGCTACCCGACGGCCGCCTCCCTGGCGCTCTTCCCGGCGTATGCGGCCGGCCTCGCGGAGAACGAGGCCGTGATCGTCGCCGCCTCCGGGACCTCGGGCGCCGGCAAGGCGCCCAAGGCGCACCTCCTCGGCAGCGAGGTGATGGGCTCCATGACCCCGTACGGCGTCGGCGGCGGTCACCGGCACACCCCCGAGATCATCCAGAACCTCGGCGCCGCCGCGGGTGAGCCCGTCACCGTCTCCTTCACGCCGACCCTCGCCCCGATGCCGCGCGGCATCCTCGCCACGTGCAGCGCCAAGGCCAAGGCCGGCGTCACCGCGGAGTCCGTACGGGCCGTATACGAGAAGGCGTACGCGGACGAGCCGTTCGTGCACCTGCTGCCGGAGGGGCAGTGGCCCGCGACGGCGTCTGTCCACGGTTCCAACGCCGTTCAGGTACAGGTCGCCCTCGACGCCGCCGCGCACCGCATCATCGCGATCAGCGCCATCGACAACCTGACCAAGGGCACCGCGGGCGGTGCCGTCCAGAGCATGAACATCGCCCTCGGGCTTCCCGAGGATCTGGGTCTTTCCACGATCGGAGTCGCACCGTGAGTGTCACCGCTGCCAAGGGCTTCACCGCCTCCGGCATCGCAGCAGGCATCAAGGAGAGCGGAAACCCGGACCTGGCCCTCGTGGTCAACAACGGGCCCCGTCTGGCCGCCGCGGGCGTCTTCACCTCCAACCGGGTGAAGGCCGCGCCGGTGCTGTGGTCCGAACAGGTACTGAAGAGCGGGCAGTTGACCGCCGTCGTACTCAACTCCGGTGGAGCCAACGCCTGTACGGGCCCGCAGGGCTTCCAGGACACCCACGCCACGGCGGAGAAGGTGGCCGAGTCCCTCAACAGCGCTGGGCTCGACGAAACCGGCGGCCACGCCCCGGGGATGATCGCCGTGTGTTCCACCGGCTTGATCGGTCTGCTCCTGCCGATGGACAAGCTGCTGCGGGGCGTCGACAAGGCCGTCGCCCAACTCGGCCCGCACGGCGGCGAGAAAGCCGCCATCGCCATCAAGACCACCGACAGCGTCCACAAGACCTCCTTGGTCACCGGCGACGGCTGGACCGTCGGCGGGATGGCCAAGGGTGCCGGCATGCTCGCGCCCGGCCTCGCCACCATGCTCGTGGTCCTGACGACGGACGCCGACGTCGAGAGCGACGTACTGGACCAGGCCCTGCGCGCCGCCACCCGCACCACCTTTGACCGCGTCGACTCCGACGGCTGCATGTCGACCAACGACACCGTGCTGCTGCTCGCCTCCGGGGCGTCCGAAGTCACCCCGGAACAGGGCGAGTTCGCGGAGGCCGTCCGGAAGGTCTGCGACGACCTCGGCCAGCAGCTCATCCGGGACGCCGAGGGTGCGAGCAAGGACATCAAGGTCGAGGTCGTGAACGCCGCGACCGAGGACGACGCCGTCGAGGTGGGCCGCTCCATCGCCCGCAACAACCTCCTCAAGTGCGCTATCCACGGCGAGGACCCCAACTGGGGCCGCGTGCTCTCGGCGATCGGCACCACGAAAGCCGCCTTCGAGCCCGACCAGCTCAACGTTGCCATCAACGGCGTCTGGGTCTGCAAGAACGGTGGCGTGGGCGAGGATCGCGACCTCGTCGACATGCGTTACCGCGAGGTGCACATCGTCGCCGACCTCGCCGCCGGCGACGAGACCGCCACGATCTGGACCAACGACCTCACCGCGGACTACGTCCACGAGAACAGCGCCTACAGCTCATGAGCAATATGACGCGGAAACACACCGCACTTCCCAAGGCCCAGATCCTCATCGAGGCGCTGCCCTGGCTGACCCGGCACCGCGGCAAGACCGTCGTCGTCAAGTTCGGCGGCAACGCCATGATCGACGAGGACCTGAAGGCCGCCTTCGCACAGGACATCGTCTTCCTGCACCACGCCGGCCTCAAGCCCGTGGTCGTGCACGGCGGCGGCCCGCAGATCAGCGCCGCCCTCGACAAGCACGGCATCGTGAGCGAGTTCAAGGCGGGCCTGCGGGTCACGACCGAGGACGCCATGGACGTCGTACGCATGGTGCTGGCGGGACAGGTGCAGCGTGAGCTGGTCGGGCTGCTGAACCAGCACGGGCCGCTCGCCGTCGGCATGACCGGCGAGGACGCGCACACCATCACGGCCACCAAGCATCTGCCCGAGATCGACGGCGAGTTGGTCGACATCGGCCGGGTCGGCGAGATCACCGCGATCGACACAGGTGCCATCGAGGCGCTGCTCTCCGACGGCCGTATCCCGGTCGTCTCCTCGATCGCCCGCTCCCAGGACGACGGACATGTCTACAACGTCAATGCTGATACGGCGGCTGCGGCACTCGCTGCGGCGCTGGGTGCCGAAACCCTGATGGTCCTCACCGACGTCGAGGGACTCTACGAGGACTGGCCCAACAGCGACGAGGTGATCAGCCGCCTCACCGCCACCCAGCTGGAGAAGCTGCTGCCCGACCTGGCCAGCGGCATGGTGCCGAAGATGGAGGGCTGCCTGCACGCCGTACGCAACGGTGTCACCACGGCCCGGGTCATCGACGGCAGGGTCCAGCACTCGATCCTGCTGGAGATCTTCACCGACGAGGGGATCGGCACGATGGTCGTGCCGGACGAGACGACCGAGGGGGACGCGTGACCGGGACCGCGACCAACGCAGAGCTCACTGAACGCTGGCAGGGCTCGCTGATGGACAACTACGGCACCCCGCGGCTGCCCCTCGTGCGCGGCGAGGGCACCCGGCTGTGGGACGCCGACGGCAAGGAGTACCTCGACTTCGTCGGCGGCATCGCGGTCAACGCGCTCGGCCACGCCCACCCGGCGATCGTCGAGGCGGTCAGCAAGCAGATCGGCTCGCTCGGCCATGTCTCCAACCTGTTCGTCGCCGAGCCGCCCGTCGCGCTCGCCGAACGGCTGCTCCAGCTTTTCGGGCGGGACGGCCGGGTGTACTTCTGCAACTCGGGCGCCGAGGCCGTCGAGGGCGCCTTCAAGATCGGACGGCTGACCGGCCGTAAGCACATGGTGGCGACCCACGGCGGTTTCCACGGCCGGACCATGGGCGCTCTCGCGCTCACCGGCCAGCCCGGCAAGCGGGACCCGTTCCTGCCGCTGCCCGGTGACGTCACCCATGTCCCGTACGGCGACCCGCAGGCCCTCGCCGCAGCGGTCACCGAGGACACCGCACTGGTGATCATCGAGCCGGTGCAGGGCGAGAACGGCGTGGTCGTGCCCCCGGTCGGCTATCTGAAGGCCGCCCGCGCGATCACCGCCGCGACCGGCGCGCTCCTCGTCCTGGACGAGGTGCAGACCGGAATCGGCCGGACCGGACACTGGTTCGAGTACCAGGCGCACGAGGGCGTCCTGCCCGACGTCGTCACGCTGGCGAAGGGCCTCGGCGGCGGCCTGCCGCTCGGCGCGACCGTCGCCTTCGGCCGGGCCGCCGAGCTGCTGAAGCCGGGCCACCACGGCACGACCTTCGGCGGCAACCCGGTCGTCTGCGCCGCCGGACTCGCCGTACTCGACACGATCGCGTCCGAGGGACTCCTCGACAACGTGAAGCGCACGAGCGAGAAACTGCGGGACGGAATCGAGTCACTCGGGAATCCGTTGATCGACCATGTCCGGGGTGCGGGCCTGCTCCTGGGTATCGTGCTCACCGAGCCGCTCGCACCGCAGGTGCAACAGGCGGCTCAGGACGCCGGTCTCCTGGTCAACGCGCCCGCCCCCGATGTCGTACGGCTGATGCCGCCGCTGAACCTCGGCGATGACGAAGTGGACGCGTTTCTCCAGGCTTTGCCTGGTGTCCTTGACGTGGTCAACGGGGAAGGACGATCCGGGGAATGAGACGACGATGAGTCAGGCGCAGGACCACGAGCACGCAGGGCCTGCCGTACCGCAGACCCGCACCGCACGTCACCGCCGGATCGTGGACATCCTCAACCGGCAACCGGTGCGTTCGCAGAGCCAGTTGGCGAAGCTGCTCGCCGACGACGGGCTGAACGTCACACAGGCGACGCTCTCCCGGGATCTGGACGAGCTGAACGCGGTGAAGATCCGCAACAACGACGGCGACCTCATCTACGCGGTACCGAGCGAGGGCGGCTTCCGTACGCCGCGCGCGCCGCTGGGGGAGTCGGCGAAGGAGGAGCGGATGCGGAGGCTGTCCGCGGAGTTGCTGATCTCCGCGGAGGCTTCCGCGAACCTCGTGGTGCTGCGTACCCCTCCGGGGGCGGCGCAGTTCCTTGCCTCGGCCATCGACCAGGCCGAGCTGCAGGACATTCTCGGCACGATCGCCGGGGACGACACGTTGCTGCTGATCAGCCGGGAGCCTGCCGGGGGGCAGGCGCTGGCCGATCATCTTTTGCGGTTGGCTCAGAACACCCATTGAGGTGTACGGGAATGGAGGCGCGGCCCGGTTCTCGGGGCCGCGCCTGATCGTGTTTCCCCGCGCCCCTGACGGGGCGCTCCAGTCACCCGAGTCGTTGAGCGAGCCCGCCCGTACACCTGACCTCGTCCCCCGCCGTGATGAGCAGGGCCTCCACGTCCGGGAGTGACTCCAGCCAGTCCAGCGCCTGCCGGGAGCCCATCGCGAAGGCCGCCGTCGCCCAGGCGTCCGCCCAGGTCAGGCTGGGGCCCACCACGGTCACGGCGACCAGGTCGGTGACCGCGGACTTGCCTGTGCGCGGGTCGACGATGTGCGCGCCGCGCTCGGCGGTGCCGGAGGTGGCCACGGCCAGTTCGTCGGCGCCTGCGGCGGAGACCACGGCCGCGAGGGAACCCGGGCGGAGCGGATCCGCCACGCCGACCCGCCACGGCCGCTGCGGTCCGGGCACGCCGCACAGCTGGACGTCGCCGCCGCCGTTCACGCTGACCCCGCTCGCCCCGGCCGCGGCGAGGAGCCGTGCCACGCGCTCGGTCGACCAGCCCTTCACCAGACCCGTCGGGTCCAGCTGTCCCTCGTACCTCGTGCTGAACCAGCCCTCGCTCAGCCGCTCGGCCTCGGCGCACAGGTCGAGCACCTCGGCGACCTCCGGATCGCATTCGGCGACCGTCAGCTCGCCGCGTGCGAGACGCGAGATCTGGCTGTCCTGGCGGTAGGTGCTGAACACCTGGTCCACCCGGTGGAGTTGGGCGACCGCCGCCTCCAACGCGGCCTGGACGGCGGCTGGTTCACCGCCGCGCACGTCGAACGAGAAGACGGTGCCCATGACCTCCTCGACGTGGCGCAGCGCCGGCAGGGCCTCCGCCGGGTCAGGCACCGGCCTTGTCCAGTGCGGACTGGAGGGACTTCTTGTATCCGGCGCTGGTGTAGGTGGCTCCGGAGACGGCGTCGATGTCGGCGCTTTGGGTGGCTGCGGCCGCTTGGTTGAGCTGCGGTACGGCATTGCTGGTCACCTCCGTGCTCTGTCCCCCGCTGGGTGCCTGGATGGCCTCGGCCTTGGAGATCGAGGTGCCGTTCAGGGTGAGGCGGACCTGGACGGGTCCGTACTGGGTCTGGACGACGTCGCCGTCGACGGTCTGGCCGTCGGTGGCGGGCGCCGCGGCTGCCGCGGACGACGCGGCCGGCTGGGACGGCGATGCCGCCGGCTCGGCCGGTGCGCTCTTGGCGGCCTGGTCGATGGCCGACTGGAGGGACTTCTTGTATCCGGCGCTGGTGTAGGTGGCTCCGGAGACGGCGTCGATGTCGGCGGTGCCCGTGGCGACGGCCGCCTGGTTGAGTTTCGGTACGGCGTTCTCGGTGACCGTGGTGCTCTGTCCGCCGCTGGGTGCCTGGACCGCCTCGGCCTTGGTGATCTTGTCGCCGTTGAGGGTGAGACGGACCTGGACGGGCCCGTACTGGGTGTCGGCCACGCTTCCGGTGACCGTACGGGCGCCGGAGGACGACTGGTCCGAGCTGCCGCCCTGCGGCGACTCCTGCCCGGCCGCTGTCGCCTGGGCTGCCGCTCCGCCCTGCGCCGAAGCGGAGGCCGGGTCGGACCCGGGCTTCAGGGACAGCAGCAGGACGATCCCGGACACGGTGGCGGCGGTGGCGAGCACGACACGCCTGAGGGGGTGGCTCTTCTTCATCGCTCCTGACTCCCGTCGCTCACATCTCGAACGACTCGTGATGGATGCGGCGGGCGGGGACTCCCGCGCCGCGCAGTGCTTCGTACACCTGCTGCGCGAAGCCGGGCGGCCCGCACATGAAGACGTCATGGCTCTCGATGTCCGGCAGTTTCCGGCGCAGGCTGTCCGCCGAGATGTCCGGGCGCTCCCCGTCGGGGCTGTTCACCGCGTACATCAGCCGGGCCCCGCGCTCCTGGGAGATGACCGCCAACTCGTCCCACAGGGCCAGATCGTGGGTGCTGTTGGCCCGGTAGAGCAGTGTCAGGTCACCGGAGCCGCCGGGCAGCGTCTCGAACAGCGCCCGCATCGGCGTGATACCGACGCCGCCGGCCACCAGCAAAACCTTTCCGCGGCTGCGCTTGGACGCCGTCAGCGCGCCGTACGGGCCCTCGGCCCAGACCCGGGTGCCGGGCTCCAGCTCGCGCAGAGCGGCGCTGTGGTCACCGATCGCCTTCACGGTGATGCGCAGCATGTTGGGGCGGGGCGCCGCCGACAGCGAGTACGGGTGGGAGCTGAGCCGCATCCCCGGCGCCATGAAGCGCCAGCGGAAGAACTGCCCGGCCTCGGCACCCATCCGGTGCAGCTTCCGCCCGCTGATCAGCACCGACACGATCCCCGGCGCCTCCTCGATCACCGCCTCTACCCGCATCCGGTGCCGCACGTTCAGCCGGATCGGCACGATCACCCGGTACCAGATCATCAGCGCGGTCACCGTCCCGTACAGCGCGTACCAGGCCGTCGTCGCGGCGGGCTGGACGGCGAAGTCGTTGCCGGTGGACAGCTGGTGCCAGAACGACAGGTACACGGCGGCGTAGGTGAGCAGATGGATGTGGTACCAGGTGTCGTACGGCATCATCCGGCGCACCGGGCCGATGGAGAGCAGGCCGATGAGGAACAACAGCCCGGTGCCGATGGCGGCCTTGCCCATGTCGGGCAGCTGGTTGACCGAGTCGATGGTCTGCTGAACTATGTCGCCGAAGGTCCGGCCGGACTGGAGTGCGTAGCCGTACATCGTCAGGACGAGATGGGCGATGACCAGACAGATCGTGTAGCGGCCGCTCATCGCGTGCCAGCGGGCCACCCGGTCGGAGCCCACCCGGCGCTCCAGTGCGGGCACCCGGGCCATCTGCAGCACCACAAGGGCCATCAGGTACCCGGCCAACAGGCCTGTGATCCGGCCCGCGTTGACCATCCTGCTGGTGTGGTCCGCGATGGACGGCGTGTTGCTCCACCACAGCCAGATGACCCCGGCCGCACCCGCCCAGACAGCGACAAGCAGCAGGACGGCGGGGGAGCGGCGAGGGCGGATACGGCGCATGGTCTGGCGCCGCGCGGCGCGGCCACCGGCGATCGTGGACACGGTTCCTCCGTGGTCGTCCGTGGGGACGGGGAAAGGGGAGGGCCCCCTTGGCCCAGAGGTACGTGGCGCGAGCGCTGTGTGTTCAACCGGCCGCTGAGTCCAGTGCGGACTGGAGGGACTGGCGGTAACCGTCACTCGTGTAGCTGGCACCGGACACCGTGTCGATGTTGGCGCTCTGCGCAGAGATCACCTCCCTTTTGAGCTGAGGGATCGCGTAGCCGTTGATCTGTTGATCCCTCGGGTTGTCCTGGGGATAGGTGACGGCGGTGACGTCGGTGATCTTGCCGCTCTTCAGGGTGACGCGGACCTGTACGGGGCCGTAGCGGGTCTGCACCACGGTGCCGGTGAGCGAGCCGGTGATGGTGCCGGTGCCGGAACCTCCGGAGCTGCTGGAGCTTCCGGTGGAGCCCGAACCGCTGCTGGACGGCAGGGCGACGGCCGGCGTGCTGTGCGGCTTCAGCGACAGCAGCAGTACGACGCTGGAGACGGTGGCGGCGGTCGCCAGCACGACGCGGCGCAGCGGGCGGTTCCGGTTCAGAGCGTGCACGGGGTCCTCGCAACTTTCCTGCGCTTCACGGGATTTACGGTGCTCACAGCTCGAACGACTCGTGGTGGATGCGGCGATCGGGGACCCCGGCCGCGCGCAGCGCTCGGTACACGTCCCGAGCGAAGGCGTCGGGCCCGCACACGTACACGTCGTGTCCGCCGACATCGGAGACGGCCGCACGCAGCGTCTGGGCCGTGAAGCGCGGCCGGGAGCCGTCCGCGTCGTTGAGCGCGTACACCACGCGTGCCCCGCGCCAGCGCGCGATGGCCTCCAACTCGGCGCCCAGCGCGAGGTCTTCGGCCGTCCGAGCCCGGTAGAGCAGCGTGACCTGACCCGGCAGCGTCTCGAACAGGGCTCGCAGCGGTGTGATGCCGACCCCCGCTGCGATCAGGAGCACTTTGCGTGAGCTGCGCCGGTCCGCGGTCAGTGAGCCGTACGGGCCCTCCGCCCACACGCGTGTTCCGGGACGCAGGAGCGAGACGGACGCGCTGTGGCCGCCGAGCGCCTTGACCGTGATGCGCAGCAGGTCGGGTCGGGGCGGGGCCGACAGCGAGTACGGCGAGGAGGTCCAGCGCATCCCCTCCGTGAGGAATCGCCAGCGGAAGAACTGGCCTGGCTGCGCCTGGAGTTCATCGATGTGCCGCCCGCGTACGACGACGGAGAACACGTCCGGCGTCTCTTGGTGCACTGACTCCACGCGCAGCTGGTGGCGCATGTTGAGCCGGACCGGGGTGAGGATCCGGAACCAGGCGACCAGCGCCGCGACGCCCAGGTACAGCGCGTACCAGGCGGCCTGCGCGAGGGAGTTGCCCGTGAAGTCGGCGCCCAGCGCGAGTTGATGGCCGAAGGCCAGGAAGAGGGCGGCGTACGTGAGCAGGTGCACGTAGTACCAGAACTCGTGGCTCACCCGGCGCCGCACCGCACGCGCGGACAGGATCCCCACGGCGATCAGGATCAGCCCGCCCGCCGTGGCCTTGAGCATCTCCGGGTAGGTGAGGACGACGGTCGTCGTCTCGTGCAAGATCCCGCTGCCGTCCTGGGCCGCGTACCCGAAGAGGATCAGCGTGACGTGCGCGACCAGCAGACAGATCGTGTACCGCCCCGCCATGGCGTGCCAGCGGGCCACCCGGTCCGAGCCGATCCGCCGCTCCAGGAGCGGGACCCGGGCCATCAGACCGACGAGCACCGCACAGCTGTAGCCGCACAGCAGCCCGGCGATCCGTCCGGCGTCGGTCAGCCAGCCCGCCGCTCCGACCACCGAACGGGTGTCCGTCCACCACAGCGCGACCACGGCGACCACACCGGCCCAGAGCAGGGCCAGCAGCGGTCCGGCCGGGGAGCGGCGTGCCTCGAGCGGCACGGCAGGAGCCGCACGCTGTTCGTACACGGTGGTCATGTGCTCGTCCTTTCGGCTGTCCGGGAGGCAACTGTGCGGTCCGAACTTCTGAGCGAGCTCTGAGCGGGTGGTGCACGGTGCCGCGTACGACCTGGGGTGACCGGCCGCGGGCCGCGCCGGTGCAGTCATAGGAAACTCAGAGCCTGGCCGGGCGGGCCTCGCGGTCGACGACGGGCGATGCTGTGAGGAGCCATGAACACACTCCGCTCCGGCCGCCCCGGACTCACCCGCCCAGACGGCACCCCCGTCCGCGTCCTCGTCGTCGACGACGACCCGGACCTGGCCGAGGTCCTCTCCGGCGCCCTGCGCTACGAGGGCTGGGAGGTGCGGACGGCGGGCGACGGCGCCGCCGCTGTCACCGAGGCGCGCGGCCTGCTGCCCGACGCGGTCGTCCTCGACGTCATGCTCCCGGACACCGACGGCTTCGCCGTACTGCGCGATCTGCACGCCGTGAAGCCCGACGTCTGCGTCCTCTTCCTCACCGCGCGGGACGCCGTCGAGGACCGCATCACGGGTATCACCGCGGGCGGCGACGACTACGTGACGAAGCCGTTCAGCCTGGAGGAGGTCGTCGCCCGGCTGCGCGGCCTGCTGCGCCGCGCGGGCATGGCCCGCCAGCTGGACGAGGGACCACGGCTCACCGTCGGGGACCTCGTGATGGACGAGGAGGCCCGTGAGGTGACCCGCGGTGGTGAGCTGATCGAACTGTCTCCGACTGAGTTCGAACTACTGCGCTATCTGATGGACAACCCGCGCAGGGTGCTCAGCAAGGCGCAGATCCTCGACCGCGTCTGGTCGTACGACTTCGGCGGCCAGGCCCACATCGTGGAGCTCTACATCTCCTATCTGCGCAAGAAGGTGGACTCGGGCCGCGAGCCCATGATCCATACGGTGCGGGGTACGGGGTACGTGCTCAAACCGGTGGTGGGCCGGTGAGCGCGCGGTGGGCGGGGGTGCGGTGGCCGAAGCCTCGGCTGCGGGCGCCTCGGCTGCGAGCGGGCCGGTTCCGAAGGAGTGGGGCGCGAGGGCTCCGGCTGCGGTTGCCGCGCCCGCACACGCTCCGGTCCCGGCTCACCGCAGGGCTCGTGGTGCTGCTCGCCATCAGCTGCGCCGCCGTCGGCGTGGCAGCCGTACTCGAACTGAACGGGTTCCTCACGGGCCGCCTGGACCAGCAGCTGCGGGACGCGGGCGCCAGTTTCCCCGCGAGCCTGGAGCACGGCACCAGCGTCAAGCCCTCCGACCACGACGGCGACGAGTACGGCGACACCCGCCGCCAGGCCACCGGCACCTTCGGCGCCCGCCTGCTCGACGGGACCGTCACCAACGAAGCCGTCGTCCGCGCCGGCACCGACCCCGCCGACCTGAACGTGGTGCTGACCGCCACTGACCGGAAGGCCCTCGCCGCGGTGCCGGTCGACAGCGACGGACACAGCGTGCGCCTCTCCGCGCTCGGCTCCTACCGGCTGACGGCGTGGAACGGCCAGGACGGCGACGTACTGATCACCGGGCTCCCCCTGGAACCGGTGGAGGCCGCCGTGCACCGTCTCGAACTGGTCGCAGCCTGCGTCTTCGGCGCCGCCCTCGCGGTCACGGGAGTCGCCGGAGCCCTGTGGGTGCGCTGGTCGCTGCGGCCACTGAGCCGGGTCGCCGCGACCGCGACACGGGTCAGCGAACTCCCCCTCGCCAGCGGTGAGGTGGCGCTGCCGCCGCGAGCGCCCGAGTCCGACCCGCGCAGCGAGGTGGGCCAGGTCGCCGGCGCCTTCAACCGCATGCTCGGCCACGTCGAGGACGCGTTGACCAAGCGGCACGCGAGTGAGGAAAGGCTGCGCAGCTTCGCCGCCGACGCCAGCCATGAGCTGCGTACCCCGGTCGCCTCGGTCCGGGGCCACGCCGAACTGGCTCTGCTGCACCCTGACCCCGTGCCCCCGAAGGTGACCCGCGCCCTGGAGCGGATCGCCGCCGAGTCGGCGCGGATGGGCGAGATGGTCGACGATCTGCTGCTCCTCGCCCGCCTCGACGCGGGCCGCCCGCTGGAACGTCTCTCCGTCGACCTCACCCACCTCGTCCTCGACTCGGTCACGGACGCGCGGGCCGCGGGCCCCGACCACGACTGGACCCTGGAGCTGGCGGAGGAGCCGGTGACGGTGACCGGCGACGCGCACCGGCTCCAACAGGTGTTGGCCAACCTGTTGGCCAACGCCCGTTTGCACACACCTGTTGGGACCAGGGTGACGGTGTCACTGACAGCCGACGCCATGACAGCCGTACTGACGGTTCGCGACGACGGCCCGGGAGTACCGGGGGACGTCCAGCCCGGTGTCTTCGAACGCTTCACCCGAGCGGACCGCCGCCGCACCGACGGCGAGGGCGGCGGAGCGGGACTCGGCCTGTCGATCGTCGCGGGGGTGGTCGAGGCGCACGGCGGGACGGTGACACTGGAGAGCCACCCGGGGGCGACGACGTTCACGGTCCAGCTGCCGGCCGACGGCAAAGGCCCCCCTAGGCGCGCGGAGCTGTGACTTATGCGGCTTCGCCGCGCGGGCGCGCCCAGCCACAGGCGCCCGCAGACAACTACGGTCCCCGAACGTGACGCCGCTCAGTACCGAGTGATCGCCGTCGCCCCGTCCACCGTGCCGATCGCCATGTGCGGCTTCCGCGCCGGATCGGCCCACTTCACGATCCGCCGCATCGCGTCTCCGGGCACCGACACACAACCAGCCGTTGCCCCACGTCCGTTGACATGCAGAAAGATGCCGGCGCCGCGCCCCCGTACCGGCCGCTCGTAGTTGAACCCGATGACGAGGGCGTACGCGTACTGGGTGGCATACGAGATCAGGTGCTCGGACTCGGCGGCGCGGCAGTCGGCGGCACGGGGCTCGGTCCACCGGTTGTAGGCGCGGGAGTCGTTGTCCTGGCACCACCAGGAGTTCTGGTGCACCCGCCGGTACAGGGCCTTGGTCCCGCCGGGCGCGGCCTCGATCCCGAACGCGTAGGGAAGGCCGTACAGCCCGGTGGGTGTCGTGTTCGTCCCCTGTTTGCGTGAGCCGCCCTCGACCAGCCCCTTGGCGCCGAAGCGCGCGGCCGCCGAACCGGCCTTCACCCAGCGCCCGTCGCGCCGGTCCCACCATGTGAGGGTCCCCGTCGTCGAGGACGTACGCGCGGCCTGCGCCGTGATGAGCTGCGTACCGCCGCCGGTGTCCGCCATCCGCTCGGGCAGCGGGGGCGGGCCGCTCGGGGCCAGGCTCAGGGTGAGGAGGGACACGGACGCGAGGAGGACGGCGACACCGGGACGAGGCATGGAGAGGACGCTACGGGGAGGCGGCGGCCGGAGCAGCCCGGGTGGGCCGTACAGGCGTTGTCCGTTCCTTGGAGAGCACGGCTCCGCCCGGCTCAGGCCGGGGTGGGAGGCAGTGGCAGGGGCAGCCCGGGCAGGCCGTCGATGCTCGTCGCGATGTGCTCCTTCTTCCCGAAGTACGCGTCGAGCGAGGCGTCGTCCTCGCGCGTGAAGCGCTTGGTGTGCAGGTCGCGGTCCTCGTCGTAGGACATGAAGGGCACCGCGTAACCGCAGGTGTCACGGACGAGGTCGGCCGTCACGACGATGATCGCGCGCAGGCCGTGCGGGGTCGGGTCGATGTCCGGGAAGTGGGCGAGCAGTTCCTTGTAGCGCGGGTCGTCACGGAAGACGGGCTCGCCGCGGCCGTGCACGCGGACGATGCTCGGCGACCCCTGGAAGGCGCACCACATGAGGGTGATCCGGCTGTTCTCCCGCAGATGGGCGATCGTCTCGGCGTTGCTCCCCGCGAAGTCCAGGTACGCCACGGTGAGTTCGTCGAGTACGGCGAAGGAGCCGGTGAGTCCCTTGGGGGAGAGGTTGATCGTGCCGTCCCCCGAAAGGGGCGCGGTCGCGGTGAAGAAGAGGGGCTGCGCCTCGATGAACGTACGCAGTCGGCCGTCAATGCGCTCGTAAGTCTTTCCCATGTCTAACGATTATTGAGCAAGTTCCTTACTCTGTCTAAGGAATTGCGGAGTCCGTGGCCGTCCCGGCCGCCCTTGCGGGACGGCCACGGAGTCTGTCGTCCGGGGTACGTCAGACGGCGTCCGTCACTTGTTGAGGGCACAGACCGCCAGTGAACCCAGGCCCTGGGGCTTGGCCGCCGTGCGGCCGATGGCGATGGCGATGCGGTCGATGGTGGACGTCCGCTTGTCGGCCAGCGGGCCGAGGATCGCGTTCTGTACGAAGTTGGCGCCGCCCTGGCCGGCCGTGTTCACCAGTCGTGTGTTGGCCTCGGAGATCTGGGTGTTCAGCAGCGCCAGATTCCGGTCGACCTCGGCCCTCGCGGAGGCGGGGATCGCAGGGAGGCTCGACGCGACATCCGGGCAGCTGATCGTGCCGACTACACCGGAGCCGGAGCCGGAGCCGGCCGCGGGGGCCGCCGTGGCCGCGGGTGCGCTCGCCGGAATGGTCGGTGTAGCCGCCGCGCCGCCCCCGGCCGCGTTCAGCGTGCACGGCGCGAGGGAGTCCAAGCCCACGGGCTTGGCCGCGGTGCGCCCAATGGCTGTCGCGATGCGGTTGATGGTGGCGACGCGCTTGTCCTTGAGGGGGCCGAGGATCGCGTTCTGGATGAAGTTGGGCCCGCCCTGGCCGACCGTGTCGACCAGTCTCTTGTCGGCCTCCGCGATCTGGGTGTTGAGCAGTGTGAGGTTGCGGTCGACCTCGGCCTTCGCGGAGGCAGGGATCGCGGGCAGGCTCGGTGCGACGGCCGGGCAGTTCACCGTGCCCGGGGACGCGGCCTTCGTCGTGGCGCCCTGGCCGCCGCTCTTGGAGGTCTGCCCGGCCAAGGCCGAGCCGGCGATGATCGCTCCGGACAACACCACCGCGGAGGCGCCGCCGATCAAGGCAATGCGGCGCTTGTTGTACTTCGGAAGAGCCCTGGACATGCGAAAACCTCACTCGGGGTCAGGGGTGTGGAGCCGCCCGGCGGTCGGCCGGGCGGCACGTCTCTCGGTGTACGAACGCGGCGCCTGCGCTCGGGGAGAGGTACGGGAAAGCGGTTTCCCTCGTTCAAAGGGCATTCAAAGAAATCCCGGATTCGTCTGAGATCGCGTCATGTGTTCGATATCTCGTACGCGAAGGTGCCGGAATTGACGAATCATGCAGAGTCCTGCATACTCATGCATGTCAGCGAATGCACTGTGAGGAGAAACCCCGTGGCCGAGCGCGTCGTACTCGCCTACTCGGGCGGTCTGGACACGTCCGTCGCCATCGGCTGGATCGCCGAGGAGACGGGCGCCGAGGTCATCGCGGTCGCCGTGGACGTCGGCCAGGGCGGCGAGGACCTGGACGTCATCCGCAAGCGCGCGCTCGCCTGCGGTGCCGTCGAGGCCGAAGTGGCGGACGCCAAGGACGAGTTCGCCGACGAGTACTGCCTCCCGGCGATCAAGGCCAACGCCCTCTACATGGACCGCTACCCGCTGGTCTCCGCCATCTCCCGGCCGGCGATCGTCAAGCACCTCGTCGCCGCCGCCCACAAGCACGGCGCCACCACGGTCGCGCACGGCTGCACCGGCAAGGGCAACGACCAGGTCCGCTTCGAGGCGGGCATCGTCGCTCTCGCCCCCGACCTCCAGTGCATCGCCCCGGTCCGCGACTACGCGATGACCCGCGACAAGGCGATCGCCTTCTGCGAGGAGAAGCAGCTCCCGATCGCCACCTCCAAGAAGTCCCCGTACTCCATCGACCAGAACGTCTTCGGGCGCGCCGTCGAGACGGGCTTCCTGGAGGACATCTGGAACGCGCCGATCGAGGACATCTACGAGTACACCTCGAACCCGGCCGAGGCCCGCGAGGCCGACGAGGTCGTCATCTCCTTCAAGGAGGGCGTCCCCGTCGCCATCGACGGCAGGCCCGTCTCCGTCCTGCAGGCCATTCAGCAGCTGAACGAGCGCGCCGGCGCCCAGGGCATCGGCCGGATCGACATGGTCGAGGACCGCCTCGTAGGCATCAAATCCCGTGAGGTGTACGAGGCTCCGGGCGCGATCGCCCTGATCACCGCCCACCAGGAGCTGGAGAACGTCACCGTCGAGCGCGAACTCGCCCGCTACAAGCGGCAGGTGGAGCAGCGCTGGGGCGAACTGGTCTACGACGGCCAGTGGTTCTCCCCGCTCAAGCGCGCCCTGGACGGCTTCATCGACGAGGCCAACCAGCACGTCAACGGCGACATCCGGATGACGCTGCACGGCGGCCGCGCCGTCGTCACCGGCCGGCGCTCCGAGACGTCGCTCTACGACTTCAACCTCGCGACGTACGACACCGGCGACAGCTTCGACCAGGCCGCGGCCAAGGGCTTCATCGACATCTACAGCCTGTCGTCCAAGATCGCGGCACAGCGTCAACTGCGGGCCTAGCCCGACGTGGACCAGGCGTGGGTCTCGCCCGTACTAGCCTGACGACCGCCTCCTCACCCCTTGGTGCGGAGGCGGTGGCACATCAACACCTTTGAGGAGCAACGCAAGTGAGCAGCAACAGCGGTGACGTACGGCTCTGGGGCGGCCGTTTCGCCGACGGTCCCGCCGAGGCCCTGGCCAAGCTGTCCGCGTCCGTCCACTTCGACTGGCGGCTCGCGCCCTACGACATCGCCGGTTCGCGTGCCCACGCGCGTGTGCTGCACAAGGCGGGCCTGCTCACGGACGACGAGCTGACGCGCATGCTTGCGGGCCTCGACCAGCTCGAAGCGGACGTGGCATCGGGCGATCTCGTCGGCACCATCGCCGACGAGGACGTTCATACGGCCCTGGAGCGCGGCCTGTTGAAGCGGCTCGGCCCCGACCTCGGCGGCAAGCTCCGCGCGGGCCGCTCCCGCAACGACCAGGTCGCGACCCTCTTCCGGATGTACCTGCGCGACCACGCCCGCGTCATCGGCGGCCTGATCGCCGACCTCCAGGACGCCTTGGTCGGCCTGGCCGAGGCCCACCCGGATGTCGCGATGCCCGGTCGCACGCACCTCCAGCACGCCCAGCCGGTGCTGTTCGCGCACCACGTCCTCGCACACGCCCAGTCCCTCTCCCGGGACGCCGAACGCCTTCGCCAGTGGGACGAGCGCACCGCGGTCTCCCCGTACGGCTCGGGCGCCCTGGCCGGGTCCTCCCTCGGTCTGGACCCGGAGTCGGTGGCCAAGGACCTGGGCTTCGAGCACGGCAGCGTCGGCAACTCCATCGATGGCACGGCCTCCCGCGACTTCGCCGCCGAGTTCGCCTTCATCACCGCGATGATCGGCGTGAACCTCTCCCGGATCGCCGAGGAGATCATCATCTGGAACACGAAGGAGTTCTCCTTCGTCACCCTCCACGACGCGTTCTCCACGGGCTCGTCGATCATGCCGCAGAAGAAGAACCCGGACATCGCGGAGCTGGCGCGCGGCAAGAGCGGCCGCCTCATCGGCAACCTGACCGGGCTGATGGCGACACTCAAGGCCCTCCCGCTCGCGTACAACCGCGACCTCCAGGAGGACAAGGAGCCGGTCTTCGACTCCTGCGACCAGCTGGAGGTCCTGCTCCCCGCCTTCACCGGCATGATGGCGACCCTGACCGTCAACCGCGAGCGCATGGAGGAGCTGGCCCCGGCCGGCTTCTCGCTCGCCACCGACATCGCCGAGTGGCTGGTCAAGCAGGGTGTGCCGTTCCGCGTCGCACACGAGGTCGCGGGCGAGTGCGTGAAGGTCGCCGAGGCCGACGGCGTCGAGCTGGACGGCCTGACCGACGAGCAGTTCGCGAAGATCTCGGCGCATCTGACGCCGGAGGTGCGGACCGTCCTCAACGTGCACGGCGCCCTGGCCTCCCGTGACGGCCGCGGCGGTACGGCGCCGAGCGCGGTCGCGATCCAGCTGGCCGAGGTGAAGACGGATGTGAAGGCGCAGCACGCTTGGGCAACGGCGAAGAGCTGAGTGCCTTGAGGGGTGGGGAACTGCGCGACAAGCCACGACGCACCCGCACTCGTGGAAGCACGGTAGGAACCGAGCTCTGAGGCGGAAGGTGAAGGGCATCGCGGGTTACGTTGGTCGAAGCCGACCGAACGGAGCCCGCGATGCCCTTCACCCGCCTGGCCACCGCGACGACCCCCACTGCCCACATCGGCCTGGGCCTCGCAGCGGTCGGCCGCCCCGGCTACATCACCCTCGGCCGAGACCACGACCTCGGAGAGAACCGCAGCGTCGACTCGCTGCGCGCCCGTACCCACGAACTCCTCGACGCCGCCCACGCCCAGGGCGTGCGCTACTTCGACGTGGCCCGCTCGTACGGCCGCTCCGAGGAGTTCCTCGCCGACTGGCTGCACAGCAGGCCCGACATCGACGACGTCGTGATCGGCAGCAAGTGGGGCTACACCTACACGGCGGGCTGGCGCATCGACGCCGAGCCGCACGAGGTCAAGGACCACAGCGTCGCCACGTACGAGAAGCAGCGCGCCGAGACCACCGGGCTGCTCGGCGACCGGCTAGACCTCTACCAGATCCACTCGGTGACCCCGGACAGCCCGGCCCTCACCGACAAGGAACTCCACGTCAAGCTGGCCGAGGCCGCCGCTCAGGGGCTCTCGGTCGGCTTCTCCACCAGCGGGCCCGCCCAGGCCGACGCGATCCGCGCCGCGCTCGCCGTGACGGTCGACGGCGAGCCGCTCTTCCGTACTGTCCAGGCCACGTACAACGCGCTTGAGACCTCGGCCGCGTCCGCCCTCGCCGAGGCCCATGACGCCGGTCTCACCGTGATCGTCAAGGAGGCCATGGCCAACGGACGGCTCGCGGCCGAGCACGCGCCGGGCGTTCTGCGGGACATCGCGGAGGAGGCCGGGTTCGGCGCCGACGCGGTCGCCCTCGCGCTCGTTCTGCGGCAGCCCTGGACCGGAGTCGTCCTATCCGGCGCGGTCACGGTCAACCAGCTGGCCTCGAACCTGCACGCTGCGGTCGTCGATCTCGGCGACGACCAGGTGGCCAGGCTCGACGCGCTGGCGGAGCAGCCGGCCGCCTACTGGGAGCGGCGCGGGCAGCTGCCCTGGCACTGAGCACCTCGATGAACCGCGAGTGGTGAGACCCGTACGTTCCTGGTGAGACATCAATGTCTCATTTGGGTTATGGTTGTCTCATGACCGTCGACCGTGAACATGTGCTGCGCAGCGCAGCCGCCCTGCTCACCCGGAAATCCACCGCCACCATGGACGAGGTCGCCAAGGCGGCCGGGATCAGCCGGGCCACGCTGCACCGCCAGTTCGCGGGGCGGGACGCGCTCGTCCGGGCACTCGAAGAGCTCGGCATCCGGGAGTGCGACGCGGCCCTGGACGCGGCCCGGCTCGACGAGGGCACCGCGAGCGAAGCCGTGCGACGGCTGGTGGCGGCGATCGAGCCCGTCGCGGCCCTGCTCGCCTTCCTCTACACCGAGAACCAGCTTTTCGAGGGCGACGCGCAGCACGAGGGCTGGGCCCGCCTCGACCAGCGCATCGGCGACCTGTTCCGGCGCGGCCAGGAACACGGTGAGTTCCGTATCGACCTCAGCCCGGCCTGGCTCACCGAGGCGCTCTACGGGCTGATGGCCTCCGGAGCCTGGGCCGTGATGGACGGCCGCGTGGCCGCCAAGGACTTCCAGTTCATGACCGTAGAGCTGTTGCTCGGCGGCGCACTAAGGAGAGAGGAATCATGACCAGCACGTTGCAGCCGGTATCCGTGGCGGAGGTGGAGAAGCGACCTGGCCGCTGGCTGGCGCTCTCCGTCCTCGTCCTTGCCGTGCTGCTGGTGGCCGTCGACGCGACCGTCCTCGGCCTCGCCACCCCGTACATCAGCGAGGACCTGAAGCCCTCCGGGACGCAGCTCCTGTGGATCGGTGACGTCTACTCCTTCGTGATCGCGGGCCTGCTCGTCTCCATGGGCAGCCTCGGCGACCGCATCGGCCGCAAGAAGCTGCTGCTGATCGGCGCCACGGCGTTCGGCGCGATATCCGTGCTCAACGCCTATGCGACGACGCCTGAACTGCTGATCGTGGCGCGGGCGTTGCTCGGTGTCGCGGGTGCGACCCTGATGCCCGCCACGCTCGCCCTGATCCGCAACCTCTTCCACGACCCGCGCGAGCGCAGCCTCGCCATCGGCATCTGGGGCGCGACCGCCTCGGCCGGTACAGCGGTCGGCCCCGTGGTCGGCGGCTTCCTGCTCGAACACTTCTGGTGGGGCTCGGTCTTCCTGATCAACCTGCCGGTGATGGTCGTCCTCGTCCTCGTCGGCATCAAGCTGCTGCCCGAGTCCCGCACCCCGAACCCCGGTCCGTGGGACCTGACCAGCGTCGGCCTCTCCCTCGTCGGCATGATCGGCATCGTTTACGCGGTGAAGGAGGCCGCCACGCACGGCTTCGAATGGCAGGCGGTGACCGTGGGCCTGCTCGGCGCAGGCGCCCTCCACTGGTTCGTACGACGCCAACTCACGCTGCCCTCGCCGCTGTTGGACATGCGACTGTTCCGTCACCGCGGCTTTTCCGGAGCCGTGCTTGCCGACCTGTTCACCATCCTCGGCCTGTCCGGTCTTGTCTTCTTCCTCTCGCAGTACCTGCAACTCGTGCAGGGCAGAGGCCCGTTGGAGGCCGGACTCGCCGAACTGCCCGCCGCGATCGGCGCGGTGGCGGCCGGTCTGATCGCGGGTACGGTCGCGCGGCGGTTCTCGGTGCGCGCCGTGGTCGCCGGTGGCCTCGCGGCGGTCGGCCTGGCGCTCGCCGCCCTCACCCTGCTGAGCCAGTCCACCGGCTATCCGCTGCTCGGCGGCGCGCTGCTGGTCGTCGGCATCGGCGCGGGATTCTCCTTCACCGTCACGGCCGACGTGATCCTCTCCAGCGTGCCCAAGGAGCAGGCGGGCGCCGCGTCCGCGGTCTCCGAGACGGCGTACGAACTCGGTGCCGCCCTCGGTATCGCCCTCCTCGGCTCGATCGTGACCAGCGTCTACGCGGGCTTCACCGGCCCCGCCGGCACACCGGCCGAGGCCCACGAGTCCCTCGGCGGCGCCGTCGAGTCGGCGGCCGGGCTGCCCACGGACACCGCCGCGGCCCTGATGGACTCTGCCCGCACCGCGTTCGTCGACGGGCTCACGCTCGCCGCGGGCATCGGCGCGGTGGTGCTGCTCGGCACGGCGGTGGCGGCGTGGTTCCTGCTGCGCGGCCAGAAACTCGACACGTAGAGCACCTGTAAACGGGTGTGCCCGACCGGCGACCACCGGTCGGGCACACCCGTTGAAGCGTTACGCCGCCTTGGCCTTCGTGGCGTACATGTCCACATACTCCTGACCCGACAGCCGCATGACCTCGGTCATCACGGAGTCCGTCACGGCCCGCAGGACATAGCGGTCGCGGTCCATCCCCTCGTACCGGGAGAACTCCATCGACTTACCGAAACGGACCGTGACCCGGCCGGGGCGCGGGAAGCCGGCGCCGCCGGGCTGGATCTTGTCCGTGCCGATGATGGCGAACGGGACGATGGGCGCGCCGGTCATCATGGCCAACCGGGCGATGCCCGTGCGACCCCGGTAGAGGCGGCCGTCGGGGGAGCGGGTGCCCTCCGGGTAGATGCTGAAGACCTTGCCCTCCTCCAGCACCCGGCGGCCGGTCATCAGCGCCGCGACACCGCCGCGCCCGCCGTCCCGGTCGACCGGGATCATGCCGCAGCCGGTGAAGAACCAGGCCATCAGACGGCCTTTGACGCCCTTGCCGGTGACGTACTCGTCCTTGCCGATGAAGAAGACCTGACGGTCACAGAACAGCGGCATGATCATCGAGTCGATGAACGTGAGGTGGTTGCCGGCCAGGATCACCGGACCTTCGCCCGGGATGTTCTCCGCACCCTCCACCCGTGGGCGGAACATCAGGCGCATGATCGGTCCGAGCACTGCCTTGATGAGCGCGAAGCGGGACAACGGGCCCTCCGGTGTCAAGGGGTTCAGTATGAGTATGTGCAGGTGAGGACGATACTCGCGGCTCCGGGGGTATTGCACATCGGGTTCACCGAGTGGATACGCACTGTTGACCTACGTTTACCTGCGGTGGCGCACCGGTGAGCGGCTGTCGCGCGGCCGAGACGATGTGACCGATCTCGCGCGCGGCACCCAAGACCGCTCGATGCACCGCACCCGTACGACCGTTCGCGGTGCCTGTGTTCTGCGCGTACCCCACACAGCGGATTCAAAGCCGACGCGCTGTCACCATGCTAGTTCCGTACGACATCCGGGGGCACCCGCGTGTTACGCCACAGGTCTCCCTCCCGTCACACAAGAGAACTTACGATCGAACCGCTTTGACAGTGCGGGGGCACAACAGCGGGAGCAGTCATGGGAGCTCAGGAGTCGAACGGACAGGAGCGGGGCGCCGCGCGGCGGACGCTGCTCGGAGCCGCGGTGCTGGGGGCGGGCGGCGCGGTCCTCGGACTGCCCGGCGTGGCCCGAGCGGATGCGCAGAAGTCGGGCGGCGGCTACCAGAGCCTGCCGAAGCCGACGATCATCGGACATCGTGGGGCCAGCGGTTACCGGCCGGAGCACACCTTCGGGTCCTATCAGCTGGCCCTCGACCTCGGCGCGGACGTCGTCGAGGCGGGCGACCTGGTGCCCACCAAGGACGGTCACCTCGTCTGCCGTCATGAGCCGGAGATCGGCGGCACCACGGACGTCGCGGACCACCCCGAGTTCGCAAGCCGCAAGACCACGAAGAGCCTTGACGGGATCGCCACCACCGGCTGGTTCACCGAGGACTTCACGCTCGCCGAGCTGAAGACCCTGCGGGCGATCGAGCGCATCCCCGCCAACCGTCCGCACAACACCCTCTACAACGGACGCTGGGAGATCCCCACGTTCGAAGAGGTGCTCAAGTGGCAGGACGAGCAGACACGCAAGCGCGGCAAGCAGGTCTGGATCTACCCGGAGATCAAGCACCCCACCTACTTCCGGGCGCTCGGCCTCGACACCGAGGTGAAGCTCGCCAAGGTGCTGCGCAAGGCCGGCAAGGACAAGAAGGACTCGCCGGTCATCATCCAGTCCTTCGAGCCGACCAGCCTCCAGCGGATGAACAAGCTCGTCGACAACCCGCTCGCGGTCCTGCTCGACGCCGCGAACACCCGGCCCTGGGACTTCGTCTCGACCGGCGACCCGCGCACTGTCGCCGACCTCATCACCCCCAAGGGCCTGAAGGAGATCGCCTCCTACGCCCAGGGCATCGGCCCCACGCTCAACCTGATCATCCCGAAGGACGCGAACGGCGACTTCACCAAGCCGACCACCCTGGTCAGGGACGCACACGCGCAGGGCCTGATCCTGCACCCCTACACCATGCGCAACGAGAACCCCTTCCTGCCGCCGGCCTACCGTAAGGGCACGGACGCGGACGCCTACGGCGACGTCTTCGGTGTCTTCCAGGTCTACTTCGAGACGGGCATCGACGGCGTCTTCTCCGACAACGCGGACACCGCGGTGCTCGCCCGCGCGGACTTCGTCAACGGATGACCCCACCACCCCGGTTGGGGTGACAGACGGCCGCCCCGGCAACCACCCGCCGGGGCGGCCGCGTCGTTCCGCATATGACACAGGACATGGTTGCCACGCTGCGCCCACTGCTCGCCGCCGAGGCCTCGGCCGAGGCATATGCGTCCGGCGCCGAACAGGGCGACCTCGAACAGGCCGTCTGGCTGCGCCTCCTGGAGCGCCTCGACACGGACGGCCCACCCGTCGACCCACAGGGCTGGCTGCGCCGTGCCGTCCGCTCCGAGGCCCGCCGCAGCCGCCGTACGGCCCGCATCGAACAGCCGTACGCCGCCGATCCCGCCGACGACGACGGCGCCGGCCCTGAGCAGCAGGCGATGACCGCCGCCCGCCATCGCGCGCTTTACGACGCGGTACGCCGCCTGCCCGGCCGCTGCCCGAGCCTGCTGGCGGCGCTGCTGTCCCCGAAGGACCTCACCTACCGGGAGATTGCGGGGGAGTTGGGTATCTCACAGGGCAGTCTGGGCCCGGAACGTTCCCGATGTCTGGGATGTCTGCGTCGATTGCTGACGCCGGAGGTTGCGGCCGGAGAACCGCGGGGATAGGAGTGAGGGACGACCGGTGGAACAGGTGAGCGGGAGGCGTGCACACATGGGCATGAGCGTGACCATCTCGGCGGCGACCACACAGGACGCCGAGCAGATCCTCAAGCTGCAGTACCTCTGCTACCAGAGCGAGGCCGAGCTGTACGGCGACTACGGCATCGAGCCACTCACCCAGCCGCTCGACTCCCTCAGGGCCGAGCTGGCCGAAGGCACGGTCCTGGTGGCCAGGCTCGGGGACGAGGTGGTGGCTTCGGTCCGCGGCGCCGTGGACGCCGAGGGCACCGCCCGCATCAACAAACTCATCGTCCACCCGCGCATGCAGCGTCACGGGCTGGGCGGACGCCTGCTCGCCGCGATCGAGGCCAAGCTCGGCGCGGACGGCGCGGCCAAGTCCTTCGAGCTCTTCACCGGCCACCGCAGCGACCGCAACCTGGGGCTCTACCGCAAACACGGCTACGCCCAGGTCTCCACGAAGCGCGTCCACGAGCGGCTCACGCTGGTGACCCTTGCGAAGGGCGCCCACGCGGGCGCGTTCGCGGCCAGCGCGTAGGCGCTCCGTCGGCAGGCCGGTGCGTCAACTGCGGTTCCGTTGTGGCTGGTCGCGCAGTTCCCCGCGCCCCTTTGGGGCACAGCCGAATGACGCTGCCCGGCCGTCACTGTGTGGGGGGCGCCCAGCGGTTACCGACCGGCCGTACGGGCAGCCTTGCGAAGCCAGTACATCGCCGACACCGGCAGCAGCACCGGGATGAACAGATAGCCCATCCCGTAGTCCGACCACACCGTTGCGTCGGGGAAGGCGGACGGCTCAACCAGCGTCCAGGTCCCGACGATCAGCACGCCCGCGAGCTCGGCGGCGCAGCACACCAGCGCCGCCCTGCGCGCCGTCTCACCGCCCCGCACGAGCGAGTACGTGATGAAGCCGTAGACGAGCCCCGCGATCGCGGAGAGCGAGTAGGCGAGCGGGGCCTTGTCGAACTCCGTCGAGATCTGCACGGCGCTGCGCGAGACGGCACCGACGACCATCACGCCGTACAGCCAGACCAGCAGCATGCCGGGACCGCTGATCAGCCGTGTCCGCTTCTTCTCCTCCTGAGGCACGGTCCCGTTCTCCTCCGCGGCCGTCATCTCAGCCTCCCCAGATGTCATAGAGCCGCACTTCGAGAACGGCGAGGACGATGCCGCCGGCGGCCACGGTGATCGATCCCCAGCGGGTGCGCTCGGTCAGCGACATGAGACCCACGGCCGGGATGCACGCGAAGGCGCCGACCAGATATGCCACGAAGATCGTCGTGCCCTGTTCCGGTTTCTCGCCGCGCGCCAGCTGGACGATGCCGACCACCAGCTGGATCACGGCGAGCAGCGACACCACGGCCATGCCGATGAAGTGCCAGTCCTTGGTGGGCTGATCGCGGTAGGCGGCCCACCCGCACCAGGCGGCGAGCGCGAGCGCGGCGACGGCGGTCGCGACCGTCAGGGCATCAAGCATGTGCCGACCCTATTACGGGCCAAAAGACCTGATGCGCTTGCCCCCGGGGTGCCCCGTAGGGTCGAAGGCATGACGATCCACGCTGAAGCCCTCCTCTTCGACAACGACGGAACGCTCGTCTCATCCCTGGAGTCGGTGAACCGCTGTTGGACCCGGTGGTACGAGGAGTACGGCATCACCGCCGAGGACTTCACCCGGATCGAACTGCACGGCCGCCCCGCCGCCGAGATAGCCGCCGACCTGCTGCCCGCCGACCTGGTCCCCGAGGCCCTCGCGCGCATCGAACAGCTGGAGGTCGAGGACGTACCGGGCGGGGTCCTGCTGCTTCCCGGGACGGCCGAGTTCCTCGACTCCCTCCCCGCCGACCGCTGGGCCGTCGTCACCTCCGCCACCCGGCGCCTGGCCGAGGCACGGCTCGGCGAGGTCGGCATCCGCCCCAAGACGCTGATCACCGCCGACGACATCACCCGCGGCAAGCCCGACCCCGAGCCCTACCTCCTCGCCGCCCGCGAACTGGGCGTCGACCCGGCCCGCTGTGTGGTCTTCGAGGACGCCCCGGCAGGCCTCCAGGCCGGCCGCGCCGCCGGAATGACCACCGTGGCGTTGGCCACAACCCACCAGTCCCACGAGCTGGACGCCGACCTCGTGGTCGAGAACCTCTCCGCCCTGTCAGTGCTGGTCAGCGCGCACGGAGTGGAGATCTCCGGCCGGGGCTGAAAGCCGTCCACCGCTGTCCGGTATACGGACAGCGGTGGTGGGCCCCGCCTTTGTGTCTGCTTTACTTGTTCTATGACCACGACGAGCAGCCGCATCCTTGCGACCGAGGCGACCATGACGCCCGGTGCTCGTTGTATGTGTCGAATGTGCGCCTTCTAGAGGGCCCCCGCACCACCCCGAGCCTCGCGCCCCGAAGCGAGCCGGCGCGCCCTGTCCGTCCCCGGACGTGATGGGCGCAGCCTCGCGCACACGATTCTTCTTCACACCCCGGCTTCCATCGCCACCGCGAGAACCGTGCCGCGTTCCCGACCGAATGCACCCGTGCCCGGCGCACACCCACGCCTGCACTCGACAGTGACGGAAACCCCAGTGATCACGACCACGGGCCTCACGAAAGTTTATCGGGCTCACCGCTCACGCGGCCGTGAGGTCACCGCCCTGGACGGCGTCGACCTGCACGTACGCGAAGGCGAGGTGTACGGCGTCATCGGCCAGTCCGGCGCCGGCAAGTCCTCGCTCATCCGCTGCATCAACCTCCTGGAGCGCCCCACCTCCGGCACGGTCACCGTCGCCGGGCAGGACCTCACCGCGCTCGCCGGCCGCGGCCCCCGGGCAGGCAGGGAGCTCCGCAAGGCACGCAGCCACATCGGGATGGTCTTCCAGCACTTCAACCTGCTCTCCTCGCGCACCGTCCAGGACAACGTGGAGCTGCCCCTGGAGATCCTCGGCGTCTCCGGCAAGGAACGCTCACGCAAGGCGCTCGAACTCCTCGACCTGGTCGGCCTCACCGACAAGGCGAAGGCCTACCCGGCGCAGCTCTCCGGCGGCCAGAAGCAGCGCGTCGGCATCGCCCGCGCCCTGGCGGGCGACCCGAAGGTGCTGCTCTCCGACGAGGCGACCAGCGCCCTCGACCCGGAGACCACCCGCTCCATCCTCCAGCTGCTGCGTGACCTGAACCGGCAGCTGGGCCTGACCGTCCTGCTCATCACGCACGAGATGGACGTCGTCAAGACCATCTGCGACTCGGCCGCCCTCATGGAGAACGGCAGGATCGTCGAATCCGGCACGGTCAGCGAGCTGCTCGCGACGCCCGGCTCCGAACTGGCCGCCGCACTCTTCCCGGTGAGCGGCGACCCGACCGACGACGACCGCACGGTCATCGACGTCACCTTCCACGGCGAGGCCGCGACCCAGCCCGTCATCTCGCGGCTCTCCCGCACCTACAACATCGACATCTCGATCCTCGGCGCCGCGGTGGACACCGTCGCGGGCAAGCAGGTCGGCCGGATGCGCATCGAACTGCCCGGCCGCTACGAGGAGAACGTGGTGCCGATCGGGTTCCTGCGCGAGCAGGGGCTTCAGATCGACGTTCAGGGCCAGGCGCCCGTACTGCTGAAAGAGGGTGCCAAGTGACCTGGTCGGAGATGCAGCCGCTGCTGTCCCAGGCGTGTTGGGACACGTTCTACATGGTGGGCTGGTCCACGCTCATCGCCGTGGTCGGCGGTCTGCCGCTCGGCATTCTGCTCGTCCTCACCGACCGTGGGGGACTGCTCCAGAACGTCCTGGCGAACCGCGTCATCGGCCAGATCGTGAACATCGCCCGCTCCATGCCGTTCATCATCCTGATGGTCGCGCTGATGACCTTCACGCGCTGGCTCACCGGGTCGACGATCGGCCGCGAGGCCGCCATCGTGCCGCTCGCTATCGGGGCGATCCCCTTCTTCGCGCGGCTCGTCGAGACTGCTGTCCGCGAAGTGGACGGCGGGCTCGTCGAGGCCGTGCAGTCCATGGGCGGCAACACCTGGACCGTCGTCCGCAAGGTCCTCGTACCGGAGTCCCTGCCGTCGCTGATCTCCTCGGCGACCACCACGATCGTCGCCCTCATCGGCTACTCGGCGATGGCAGGCACCGTCGGCGCCGGAGGCCTCGGCGACATCGCGATCCGGTACGGCTATCAGCGCTTCGAGACCGAGCTGATGTGGATCACCGTAGGGATCCTCGCCGTGGTCATCTCGGTCATCCAGTTCGCCGGCGACTACGCGGCGCGCGGGCTGCACCGGCGCGGTGGCCAATCCGGGGCCGGCCCGAGGCTGAGGCTGCTGAAGGCCAAGGAGCCCGCGGCCGCGGACGTCGGCAAGGTCGCCTGAGTAGTTCTTCACCCACTTCTTCACCCACCCGCAGATTTCCCCGTATCACCCATCACGGGGACAGCTATACCCACATGGAAAGGCACTTTTCGTGCGTAACGCCACAAAGCTCAGCACTGCCGTCCTCGCAGCCGGAGCCCTCACCCTCGGCCTCACAGCCTGCGGCTCGGACAAGGACTCCGCCTCCGACACCAGCGGTCCGCTGGTCGTCGCCGCCAGCCCGGTTCCGCACGCGGAGATCCTCGACTACGTCAAGGACAACCTGGCGAAGAAGGCGGGCCTCGACCTGGAGGTCAAGGAGTTCACCGACTACGTCACGCCGAACACGGCGACCGAGGACGGGTCCGTGGGCGCCAACTACTTCCAGAACCAGCCGTACCTCGACGACTTCAACAAGAAGAACGGCACCCACATCGTGCCCGTCGTCACGGTGCACCTGGAGCCGCTCGGCCTCTACTCCAGCAAGGTCAAGAGCGCCGACGACCTGAAGAGCGGTGCGACGATCGCCGTCCCGAACGACTCGGTCAACGAGGCGCGTGCGCTGAAGCTGCTTGCCGCCAACGGGATCATCACGCTCAAGGACGGCGTGGGCAACGAAGCGACCCCCGCGGACATCGCCAAGAACCCGAAGGACCTCAAGTTCAAGGAGCTGGAGGCGGCCCAGACCCCGCGCTCCCTTGAGGATGTCGACGCCGCGGTGATCAACGGCAACTACGCCATCGAGGCCGACCTCTCGCCCGCCGACGATGCCCTGGTCCTGGAGTCCGCGAAGGACAACCCGTACGGCAACTTCCTGGCGGTGAAGGAGGGCAACGAGGACGACCCGCGCGTCAAGAAGCTCGCGGAGCTCCTCACCTCGCCCGAGGTCAAGAAGTTCATCGAGGACAAGTACAAGGGTTCCGTCATCCCGTCGTTCTGACGGGACGACCGGTTTCAGAGGGGTCAACTCCATGCGCAAGCACGTCATATCCGCGGTGTCCGCCGCGATCGCCCTCGGGCTCGGACTGACCGCCTGCGGTTCGGGATCCGACTCCGGCAGCGGTGACGACGAGGCCCTGGTCGTCGGCGCCACCGCCGTACCGGCCGGCGAAGTCCTCTCGTACATACAGAAGGACCTCGCCAAGAAGGCCGGACTCGATTTGAAGATCACGGAGTTCACGGACTACGTCCTGCCGAACACCGCGCTCCAGGAAGGCTCGCTCGACGCGAACCTCTACCAGAACCAGCCCTACCTGGACGACTTCAACAAGTCCAAGGGCACGGACCTGGTGTCGGTCGTCAAGGCGTACCTGCCGCCCATGGGCGTGTACTCGAAGAAGATCAAGGACGTCACCGAACTCGCCGACGGAGCCACCGTCGCGGTGCCCAACGACGTCACCAACGAGGGACGCGCCCTCAAGCTCCTTGCCTCCAAGGGCGTCATCACGCTCAAGGAGGGTGCCGGCACGACCGCGTCCCCCAAGGACATCACGGCCAACCCGAAGCACCTGACGTTCAAGGAGCTGGAGCCCGCCCAGCTGCCGCGCTCGCTCGACGACGTGGCCGCAGCGGTGATCAACAACAACTACGCCCAGGACGCGGGGCTCAGCCCCGCCACCGACGCGATCCTCCTGGAGTCCGCGAAGGACAACCCCTACGCGAACCTCCTGGCGGTCAAGAAGGGCAACGAGGACGACCCGCGGGTCAAGAAGCTCGCCGAGCTCCTGACCTCGCCGGAAGTCAAGAAGTTCATCGAGGACAAGTACAAGGGCTCGGTCCTGCCGGTCACTTCCGGCTGACAGCCTTCGTCACCGCACGGGGTTCGCTCCATCACGTGGAGTGGACCCCGTGGTGCGTACCGGTGGTTTCATGCTGCATGCTGGGCAGTTCAGCGGGCCCGGTGCTTTCCCAGGGCCCGAGGTTCCCGAAGGTTACGGAGCGGCGCATGACGAGCACCTTCCCCGACATCTCCATCAGCACGGAGCGGTTGGTAATGCGCGCGCTCGAGGACGACGACGTCGCCGCTCTGACCGAGATGATGAACGACGAGATGGTCGCGGCCTGGACAGCGGTGCCCCAGCCCTTCACCGAGGACGGCGCCCGCTCCTGGATCACCGACTACGCGCCCGCCGAACGCCGGGCGGGCCGTGGACTCGACCTCGCTGTCACGGAGTTCCTCACCCAGCGCCTGGTCGGCATCGTCCAGCTCGCCAAGACGAACTGGCACGTCCGGTCCACCGAACTGTCGTACATCATCGCCCCCTGGGCCCGCGGTGAGGGCTATGCCTCGGAGGCCGCGCTCGCCACCGCCCAATGGCTCTTCCGTGAGCAGAAGTTCGAGCGCATCGAGCTGCGTACGGCCGCCGACAACACCGCCTCGCAGCAGGTCGCCCAGAAGATCGGCTGCATCAGCGAGGGCGTCCTGCGAGGCGCCTGCATAGCGCGCACCCGTACCGAGGACGGCGACTGGACCGACGTACGTACCGACTACATCGTGTGGAGCCTCCTGCCGGAGGACCTCGACGGTGTGGGCGAGCAGTTCGCCGACAGCGGTTTCACGTCGTTCTCCGACTGGAACTGACTCCGGGGAGTCCTCGAGGGGAAACCGGGGAAGTCCCCGGAGGCAGACCTGGACCCATCGGCCCGGGTGCGGAATCCCTGGGACCGCTCCCACCCTCCGGAGCCCGTCAGGGCGCCGCCCGGCGGTACCAGGTACTCTCACGGAGCCTGCCTGCGGGACTGCCCTGACGACCTGCGAAAACCTTTCTGGAGACTGACGACGATGGCCGACCGGGTCACGGTGATCGGCTGGGACGGCTCGCCGCTGACCGCCGCGGCGCGCTCAGCTCTCGGCGCCGCGACACTGGTGGCCGGCACGGCACATCACCTCGCGCTTCCCGAGGTGCCCGCGACCGCCGAACGCATACGCCTCGGCAGTGTCGCCCTCGCGGCCCGCAGGATCGCGGGCCACCGGGGCAGCGCCGTCGTCCTCGCCGACGGGGACCCGGGGTTCTTCGGCGTTGTCCGCACTCTGCGGGGCCCCGAGTTCGGCCTGGAGGTCGAAGTCGTTCCCGCCGTCTCCTCGGTGGCCACCGCGTTCGCCCGCGCAGGTATGCCCTGGGACGACGCACACGTGGTCGTCGCCCATGCCCGCACCCTGAGACGCGCAGTGAACGTATGCCGCGCACACACCAAGGTCGCCGTCCTCACCTCGCCCGGCGCCGGCCCCGCCGAACTCGGCCTCCTCATGGACGGAGTGCACCGCACCTTCGTCATCTGCGAGGAACTCGGCACCGCGAACGAACAGGTCACGATCCTCACCTCCGACAAGGCGGCCGACCACACCTGGCGCGACCCCAACGTCGTCATCGTCATCGGCGGCTTCGTGGCCGCGGCGGAGGGCGGCAGCTGGATCGCGGGACCCGAGCCGGCCTCGGGACCGCGTGGCTGGGCGTTGCCCGCGAAGGCGTACGGCGGCGCACTCGGCGAAGGCGAAACGGATCTGCTGCGCGCCGCCCAACTCGCCCGCCTGGGGCCGCGCGTCGGAGACCTCGTCTGGGACATCGGCTCCGGCAGCGGCGCCTTCGCCACCGAGGCGGCGCGCACCGGCGCCGCCGTCATCGCGGTCGACCGGAACCCCGGCTCCTGCGCCCGCACCGAGGACTCCGCCCGCCGTTTCGGCGTTCAGATGCAGATCGTGCACGGCGCCGCGCCGCACATCCTGGAGGACCTGCCCGAACCCGATGTCGTACGGGTCGGGGGCGGCGGAGTCGCGGTGGTCTCCGCGGTCGCTGATCGCCGGCCGCAGTGCATCGTCACGCACGCCTCGACCCGCGACGCCGCCGAACTCATCGGCAGGCACCTGACGGAGCACGGATACCAGGTGGAGTGCGCCCTCATCCAGTCCGTCGAACTCGACACAAGGGTCTGGACGGAGACGGAGCGGAGTGTCGCGTTCCTGCTCACAGGCCGTCTGCCCGATCGCGCCGATCGCGCCCTGTGATCCTGTTGTCGTACTGCGCGCGGTAGGCTGGCCGATCGTTGTACCGCTCTCGGGGGATCAGCCTTTCGTAGGCCAATGTCCGGAAAACGCGCCCGTTTTGAGGTGTGTGTGGTACGGCGGAACCGGAGGACGCGCAACGTGGCGCAGTCCACAGCGGCCCCTCGCGGATCAAGCTGTCGCTAGGGCGGAACGACCGGGATAATGCCAGTTAATGGCTTTGTCGTCTTTCTTGGTCGGTCGTTCGTGCCGCTGGGCATGCGCGCTCGTTCTTCACCGTGGGGCGGTCGGTGCGCCGTTCCGGGCGAGCTGGACTTGGAAGCACTAACCGATGGGCGAGGGGTACGCATGACTGACACCGGCCAGGTCCCGGGCGAGGGACTGCCGGAGAACGCAGGCATGGTGGATCAGCCGGGCGTCCTCGCGCCGGGTGCGTACACCTTCCTCGACCCCTCCGAGACCCCCACCGATGACGACGACCTGCTCCTGATGCCTGGCGCCCCGGGGGCACAGGGCGCGTGGGGCAACGAGGTGCCGCCGCCGGCCCCGATGCCGTTCGCCCACGAGCCGGGTCCGCATGAAACCGCTCCACTGGAACCCGCTTCACTGGAGCCCGGTCCGCATGAACCGGGTCCGCATGAACCCGGTTCGTATGAACCTGCTCTGCACGAGCCGGGCCCGCAGGAGCCCGGTCCGCACGAGACGGCCGGGCGGGACAGTGGCTCCGTCGACCTCGGTGCCGTCCGGGTGCCGCACCCCGCCCCGGCCCCGCAGCCGCCGCTCCGCCGCCCGCTGCACCTCGGCCCGCCCACCCCGGATGGCTCCGCGAGCCCGGTGCGCTCGCTCGCCGACCGCGGCCCCGCGGGCGCACCGGTGAGCCCTGCCGCCGGAGCCGCGTTCAGCACCCCCGTAACTCCCGTACGCCAGCCCGGGCCGCCGACTGTCGGGCCCGAGTACCTCGATGTGCAACAGCTCTCCGAGACCCCGCCGCAGGGCGCGGTGCCGTGGGGCGCCCCGCCGTCGGATCCGGAGCAGCCCGCTGCAGAAACGGTCGTCCCGGAAACGGCACAGGGCGTGGAGCCTGCCCAGGCCGCCCCCGCTTTCGAGCATGCTCCTCATGACCGGGCGCAGGATGTGGCGGAGGCCCAGGCGCTCGCGGCGGCCTCCGAGGAGCCGGAAGCCGCGCAGGCTTCCCAGGTTCAGGTCCAGGGCGTGGCTGAGGCCCAGCCGTTTGCTGAGGTCCCCCAGGAACCGGAAGCCGGTCAGGTCGCGGGGCTCGCGCAGGCTTCCCGAGCCCAGGTCGGCGTCGAGGCCCAGTCGCTCGCGCCCGTTCCCGAGTCCTCGGCCGCCGCCCCGTTGCCGGAGGAGGCGGAGGACGCTTTCGCCTCTCAGGTGTCGGAGGCGGCGCAGGCTCCCGAGGCCGCGCCCTCCTCGGATGGATCACTGGCCCCCGATCTCCCGCAGGACCTGGACGAGACGCCGTTCCCGGGGGCGCCGCACACAGCGCACGCCCCGGAGTCGGCGGACGACGACGCGTACGCCGCCGAGGTCTACGCCCCCGCGCACCTCGCCGCGCAGGCGCCGGTCCCCTCGGACGGCGAGTTCTTCGCGCCCGAGCCGAACGTGCGCAGAGGGCGCGCGACTTCGCCGCAGTTCACGGACCCGGCGGTCGTGCATCCCGTCGGCCATGGCGCCGATCAGCCGGAGGCGGCTGAGGCGGCTGAGGTGGCGGCCCCGGCGCCACGGTTCGCGGCTCAGGCAGCCCAGTTCCCGGGGGCCTCCACCGGCCATGTCCCGGACTCCGCCGCCCAGTTCACGGACACGGGATCCCACGCAGAGGTTCCGAACACTCCCGACCACGCGCTGACGCAGCCACTGCCGCAGGCCCAGGTACACGAGCAAGTACTCCCCGTGGACGCGCCCCCCGCGTTCGCCGAGGTGGCCGCGGCCGAGCCTTGGCACGGTGTCCCGGCAGGTGTCGGCGCGTACGCGCAGGCGCCGCACGCGGCTGTGGGTCAGGCCCAGGCCCAGGGCGAACACTTCTCCGGCCGCGGCCCCGGTCCCACCGAAGGGGCAGTCCCGTCCGAACTCCCGGGCGCCCCGCTTGAGCCTCACGCGAACGAGCCCTACGCGGCCCAGCCTCGCGCCGACCAGTCCCACGCGGCCCAGCCTCACGCCGACCACCCTCACGCCGACCAGTCCCTCGGCCAGTTCGTGCCGGTGGAGGGCACGGTGCCGACGACCCCGCACCTCGCCCCGACCCCGCCGCACGCCATGACGGTGCCGCCCTTCCCCACGGAGGAGCAGCCCACGGCCGACGAGCCCGCCGAGGGAACCTCGCAGCCCCCCGCCGTCGAAACAGAGCTCGCCGCTCCCGTGCCCGCGCCCCGCGAGGCAGAGGCAGAGGGGGAGGGATCGGGAGCAGAGGCCGAAGGAGCGGCAGAGGTCCAGGCACTACCCGTACCGGAGCCGCTCCCGGTGGCCCCGGAGACCGTAGTCGCACAGCAAGCGGACGACCTGGACACCCAGGGCGCCGACCAGGAAGAGAGCACGGCCGCAGTGGCAGACGTACGAGAGTCCACCGGCCCGGCGGCACCCGGCTACGACGACGCGGAGCGCGAGGCCGTCCTGCGTGTGATGCGTGAGCGCCGCGACATCCGCAACGGCTTCCGCAGCGACCCGATCCCGCACGACGTACTGCTCCGTGTCCTGGAGGCGGCCCACACGGCACCGTCCGTCGGCCACTCCCAGCCCTGGGACTTCGTGGTGATCCGCTCGGCCGACACCCGGCGTTCGATGCACGAACTCGCGGCCCGCCAGCGCGAGGCGTACGCGAAGTCGCTGCCCAAGGGTCGCGCGAAGCAGTTCAAGGAACTCAAGATCGAGGCCATCCTCGACACCCCCGTGAACATCGTGGTCACCGCCGACCCGACCCGCGGTGGCCGCCACACCCTCGGCCGCCACACGCAGCCGCAGATGGCCCCGTACTCCTCCGCGCTCGCGGTCGAGAACCTCTGGCTCGCGGCCCGCGCCGAGGGCCTCGGCGTCGGCTGGGTCAGCTTCTTCGACGAGCGCGAGATGGTCCGCGCGCTGGGCCTCCCCGAGCACCTGGAGGTCGTCGCGTACCTCTGTGTCGGCTACGTCGACGAGTTCCCGGACGAGCCCGAGCTGATGCAGTCGGGCTGGTCCAAGCGCCGCCCGCTGTCCTGGGTCGTCCACGAGGAGACGTACGGCCGTCGCGCGCTGCCCGGAGAGGAGCCGCACGACCTGCTCGCCGAGACGATCGCCAACATCCGTCCGCTGGACGCCAAGGCGCTCGGCGAGGCCTGGGAACGCCAGAAGCGGATGACCAAGCCCGCCGGCGCCCTCGGCATGCTGGAGATCATCTCCGCGCAGCTCTCGGGCCTGTCCCGGATGTGCCCGCCGCCGATCCCGGAGCCCGCCGCGGTGGCGATCTTCGCCGGTGACCACGGAGTGCACGCCCAGGGCGTCACCCACTGGCCGCAGGAGGTCACCGCCCAGATGGTGGCCAACTTCCTCGGCGGCGGCGCGGTGTGCAACGCCTTCGCCAACCAGGTCGGTGCCGAGGTCTGCGTCATCGACGTGGGCGTCGCATCCGACCTCCCGGCCACGCCTGGCCTGCTGCCGCGCAAGGTCCGCGCGGGCACCGCCGACATGACGACCGGTCCCGCGATGACCCGCGAGGAGGTCATCGCGGCCATCGAGGTGGGTATCGAGACGGCCCGCGACCTCGTGGCGGCGGGCAACAAGGCCTTGCTGACCGGTGAGATGGGCATCGCCAACACCACCCCGTCGGCGGCCCTCATCTCGGTCTTCACGGGCACCGACCCGGCCGAGGTGACGGGTCGCGGCACCGGCATCAACGATGAGACGCTCGCCCGCAAGACCGAGGTCGTACGACGGGCCATCGAGCTCCACCAGCCGGACCCGGCCGACCCCATCGGCGTCCTCGCGGCCATCGGCGGCCTCGAACACGCGGCCATGGTCGGCCTCCTCCTCGGCGGCGCGTCCCTGCGTACCCCGGTGATCCTGGACGGCGTCAGCGCCGGCGCCGCGGCCCTCGTGGCACGTGCCATCGCCCCCGAGGTCCTGGCCGCCTGCATCGCCGGCCACCGCAGTGCCGAGCCGGGCCACGTGGCCGCCCTGAACAAGCTGGGCCTGCGCCCCCTGGTCGACCTCGACCTCCGCCTGGGCGAGGGCACCGGCGCGCTGCTGGCGCTGCCCGTGGTGCAGAGCGCGGCGCGGGCGATGCACGAGGTGGCGACGTTCGATTCGGCCGGGGTAACGGAGAAGTAGCCGCAAGGGCGGCGGCCGGGCCCGGGGGCGCAGCCCCTCGGTTCCGGGAAGGGGCGGGCCTGGGGAAGGAACCCGGACCACCCCCGCCGTATCGTGGACCGCACCCGGAAACAAGCACGTCAAGGCCGCTCCAGCCGAGCGCAGCGGCCCCGCCCGAGGAGCCGCACCGCCATGGCCGAACACCCCGCCTATCCCGTAGGCCTCCGCCTCACCGGCCGCCGTGTAGTAGTGCTCGGCGGCGGCCAGGTCGCCCAACGCCGTCTCCCGGCGCTCATCGCGGCAGGCGCGGACATCCACCTCGTGTCCCCGGAGGCCACCCCCTCCGTAGAAGCGATGGCGGACGCGGGCGAGATCACCTGGACGAAGCGCCCGTACGAGGACGGCGATCTGGCGGACACCTGGTACGTCCTGATCGCCACTCGTGACCGCAAGGCGAACGCCGAAGCCTCCGCGGAAGCCGAACATCACCGTGTCTGGTGCGTCCGCTCGGACGACGCCGACGCGGCGACCGCGTGGACCCCGGCCACCGGCCACAGCGAGGGCGTCACCGTGGCGGTCCTCACGACGGACGCCCGGGGCCGCGACCCCCGCCGCACCGCCGCGATCCGCGACGCGGTGGTCGAAGGACTGCGCGACGGCACTCTCGTGGCTCCGCACCATCGCACCCGCACCCCCGGTGTCGCCCTGGTCGGCGGCGGCCCCGGCGACCCGGACCTGATCACGGTCCGCGGCCGCCGCCTCCTCGCCGAGGCGGACGTGGTCATCGCAGACCGCCTCGGCCCGCGTGACCTGCTCGCCGAACTCCCGCCGCATGTCGAGGTGATCGACGCGGCGAAGATCCCGTACGGCCGTTTCATGGCCCAGGAGGCCATCAACAACGCGCTGATCGAGCACGCCAAGCAGGGCAAGTCGGTCGTACGGCTGAAGGGCGGCGACCCCTTCGTCTTCGGCCGCGGTATGGAGGAGGCCCAGGCCCTCGCCGAAGCGGGCATCGCCTGCACGGTGGTCCCCGGTATCTCCAGCTCGATCTCGGTCCCGGGCGCCGCGGGCATTCCGGTCACACACCGCGGGGTCGCCCACGAGTTCACCGTGGTCAGCGGCCATGTGGCCCCCGACGACGAACGCTCCCTGGTGGACTGGCAGTCCCTCGCCAAACTGCGCGGCACGCTCGTCGTGCTCATGGGCGTCGACAAGATCGGCGCCATCGCCCGCACGCTCATGGACAACGGCAAGGCGCCCGACACCCCCGTCGCCCTGGTCCAGGAGGGCACGACGGCAGCTCAGCGCCGCGTCGACGCGACCTTGGAGACGGTCGCGGAAACCGCCCGCACGCAGGACGTGAAGCCCCCTGCGGTCATCGTCATCGGCGCGGTCGTGAACGTGGGCCCAGGGAACGTCAAGCAGTAGACCCCGGGAGCCTTAAGTCGTAGACCCTGAGAACCCCAAGCAGTAACCCCCGGTAACACAACACCTTCCCAGCCGTTGGCACCGCACCCAGGACAAGGCAGTATCACCCTGTGGCCGATCTCATCACCGTTGAGGACCCCGCCGACCCGCGTCTGCGCGACTACACGGGCCTGACCGACGTGGAACTGCGCCGCAAGCGCGAACCCGCCGAGGGCCTGTTCATCGCCGAGGGCGAGAAGGTCATCAGACGGGCCAAGGACGCCGGGTACGAGATGCGCTCGATGCTGCTCTCCGCCAAGTGGGTCGACGTCATGCGCGACGTCATCGACGAACTCCCGGCCCCGGTGTACGCGGTCAGCCCTGAGCTCGCCGAACAGGTCACCGGCTACCACGTACACCGCGGAGCGCTCGCCTCCATGCAGCGCAAACCGCTCCCGACCGCGGACGAGCTCCTACAGACCGCGCGCCGCGTGGTCGTCATGGAGTCGGTCAACGACCACACCAACATCGGCGCGATGTTCGCTTCGGGTTTACAAGATGATGCAGGTCAGCGGATCGCGATCTTCGAGGGGTTCGTTGATCATGCGAATCTTGGGGCTGCCTTCCGTAGTGCCGCTGCTCTGGGCATCAGGGCGATCCTGCTGTCACCGGACTGCGCGGACCCCCTGTACCGGCGAGCGATCAAGGTGTCGATGGGTGCCGTCTTCTCGGTCCCCTACGCTCGGTTCGACGCATGGCCGGCGGGGCTCGACCTCGTGCGCGAGGCCGGGTACGACATCCTCGCCATGACTCCGGACGAGAAGGCGACCCCGCTCGACCGGCTGGACCCGAAGCGCTTCGAGAGGTGCGCCATCATGCTTGGGTCGGAGGGGCACGGACTGTCTACGTACGCCCTGCGGGCAGCGGATGAGTGGGTGCGCATTCCCATGTCCGCCGGGATCGACTCCCTCAACGTGGCAGCTGCTTCTGCCGTGGCGTTCTACGCGACTCGGCCAAGGCCCGCCTGAGCGGCATCGAGGGGCGTTTGTGTGATCTCGCGGTCAACAGGTATGGCGGATGGCGCCTTTCAGGCGCCGTACCCTCGAGATCCCGACGACCCGGCGTTCACGGACGACAGTGTCCAGGTGGCGTCCCCCGGACCTCCGCCGCCCGCAAAGGGGGGAGGACGGTGCGAAGCAACGGGTCGAAAGCGCAACCTAACGCCCTACAGTGAGCGGCCCGTCGTACGCGCTCGACAGGCGAAGGCGCAGGAGTTGATCGAGCGGCTGATTGCTGAGGGGTGTGTCCGTCTCGTCGACCCCGATGACGACGAGGTCGTGGAGTGGCGGCGCGTCGTCGATTACGCGAAGCGACACGGCTTGTAACTGCAGGGCAAGCGCATCGAGAAGGAGCGATTCGGCGCGCATGGGTTGGAGATCCGCTTTGCGGAGGGCTTACATCCCAATTCACGGAGCCAGCGGCCGAAGGACCACGCGTCGGTGGTCCCGGTCCCCGTGCGACTGAGTTCCCTCCATCCAGCTGTGGCTGCGCTCAGGGACGACGAGGGGCAGCTGGGTGATTCCGCCTGTGCTCCGTCGCCGGTTGCTCCTGATGCTGCAGGCGCTGGCTGCCGAGGCGGTGCGGCGAGGGTAAAGGCGCGGGTGCTTGAGGATGCCTTGGGCGTAATTCTCGGGGAGATCGAGGTGCGAGCGCTGGAGGGCGCTCGGCGCAGGGAGAGCGAGGAGCGGGCCAGGGCGGAGCGTGAAGTTCGCTGGCGGACGGCCATGGAGGAGGCCAAGAAGCGAGCTGTTAGGGATCAACTCGCCGAGGTGCTTCGCGAGGAGGCCGGACGCTGGCAGGAGGTCGCCGTACTCGGTAAGTATTGCGATGCTCTGGAACGTCGTCTCGCCGGACCGGGCAGCGCCGTGGAGGAGCTGGCTCTGGGAATCGGCCAGACGCTGGTTGGAGTGGGCAGGTGGATTCGTGCGTGCGATCGACCCCTTGAACCGGCTTCCGGAGATGCCAACTCCAAGGGAGCCGACGCCAGACGAGCTCAAGGCATACATGTATTGGGATGGAGCCCCAACGGACCAGAACGCCGAGGTGAATAGTGATGTCGGCGACGGGTGATTCACCTGTTGCCGACACACGTGATCTTCGGCGCATCGGGACTGGCTGTGAACGGCTGTGGTGCGCAGTCCCCGCTGGACGCTTGGCTCGGCTGAGTCACGGCGTATTTACGTTCGTGCGAGGTTTGGCGTACGTCCGTAGCGAGCAGTGAATGACATCCTGGATGCCTGGCGGAGGGGGAACTGTGGCCAAGAGTGCGGGGGACATACCGCTCGCGGACTGGCTGACGGGACTGCGTGCTGAGCTGCGTGCGGCTCAGGAGGCGGCCGAGGATGAGTCCTTGAAGTTCGAGCTGGGGCCGATCGACCTCGAGTTTGACGTCTGCACCACGCGTGAGGCCGACGGCAGGGCCGGGCTGCGGTTCTGGGTGACGGAGGCGGGGACGGGTGTCAGGAGGAGTTCTGCGCGCACCCAACGGGTTCGTATGACCTTGCTGCCTCAGGAGGGGACTCTCGTGCGGTACCCCGAGGCCGAGGAGAGCCTCTGACACCAGTCTGGCCGGTGGTCTTTGCCCAGCGGAGGATGAGTAGATGAGCGGTGGGATCACAACGTTCGACGACTACCCGGCACGCTGCGTGGTGGCTGTGCGTTGCCGCACGACGCGGCAGGACCCTTTCGTTTTTCGCGGCACCGGCTGCATGATCGCCGACGGCCTGGTCCTGACAGCTCGGCATGTGGTGGGCGATTCCCAAGAGGTAGAGATCCAGTTCGGGCTAGCGCCCGGAAGCCCGATCGTGTCAGCACAGGTGTGCTGGCGCAGTGAGGGAACCTTCACCGACATCGCGGTGCTGCGACTGGCCGACGCTGATCGCGCGGCACTCCCTCAGGCCCCCGGCGTCCGCCTGGCCCGCGTGCACCGGGAAGGAGGCGGGGCCGTGATGCGGTGCACGGCGTTGGGCTTCCCCCGCCTCGCCCGCGGACGGCTGGGTGATCCTCCTCTTCCGTATGTCGACGCGTTCGAAGTGCAGGCGCACGTACCACTGTCGACGTCCGTACGTGATCGCAGGCTTCGCCTTTGCGTGGAGAGCTCAGAAGGCGGACACGGGTCCTGGCAGGGCATGTCGGGTGCGCCAGTCTTTGCGTTCGGGTTCCTCATCGCCGTGGTCGTTGAGGCTGTGACCCGGGGCGGGCGTCAGGAACTGATCGCTGTGCCCGTCGCTCTCGCGACGGGGCATGAACAGCCCACCGTCGCGCATCAGGGACGGCCATTAGGAGAGCCTCGGTCCAACAGCGTGGCCCTGCGGCATCTGCTGGCAGGGGCAGGTGTCGTGCTGTCCGCGGACGAGGATTCTGCGGGCACGCTGCCGATCGCACGGCGGCGGTCCTTCTACACAGCAACGGCCGAGGAGTTGACGCGCAGGACCGGACGGCTTGAGGACCGAGAGCATGAGTGGCATGAACTGGCCGACTGGGCACGTTCGTCGAGCCGCTTCGCGCTGTGGACCGGACCGCCCTGGTCGGGCAAGACGTCTCTGGCAGCGGCGTTCGCCTGCGACCCACCGCCCGACGTGGACGTCGTGTCGTACTTCTGCTCCCGTGTCCGTCGTGTGCCACGCTCCGAGCTCTGGTCCGCGGTCAACGACCAACTCGCGGCCCTCGTGGGTGATCCCTCGGCTCCGGATCCCATGATGGAACGGTTCCACTCGCTGTGGACACGAGCGCTGGATCAGTCCCGTGGGCAAGGACGCCATCTGGTTCTGCTCATCGACGGGATCGACGAAATGGAGGACGCCGATGCGTTGCTGGCGTCACTTCCCGGCGGACATCAGAAAGGCACACACGTGCTGCTCTTTAGCCGGACTCCTGTGGAGTCGTTCCCGTTCGCCGAACCACGGGACGAAGGCGTGGACTTCGCTCCGCCGCATTTGAGAGCGGTGCGAGTGGTCTTGTTTCCCACGGATCGCGCCCGCACAGCCGAGCAGCAAGCTAGCCATGACATGGCAGATGTCCTGAGTCAGAGCGATACCACTCCCGTTCATGTACTTCTCGGACAGATAGCCCTGCTAGGACCGTTGGACACGGAGGACCTCCACACGCTGAGCGGTTTCATGGACTGCGACTTGACGAAGCGTGAAGTCACGCGAGTGCTCACGTCCCCGCCGGTCCGGCGTCTGGTGCACGCAAGCGACCGTTGCGGCGCGACGGTGTTCGCCTTCGCCCACGACACGTTGCGCGAGGCATTCCTGAAGGACATGGACAAGAAGCGGCGGACGGTTCTCGACGGTGCGATAGAGACGGCGGTCCGCACGTGGGCGGATGCTTGGCCCGATGCAACACCCCGCTGGGTCACCGAGCTGTACCCGGGCTATCTGAAACTCTCCGGCAAACTCGATACGTGGGGAAAGCTACTGGAGTCCGAGCGGTGGGCGGTCCTGCTGCGCCACCGCACTGGTTCGCATCTAGGGCTACTGGAGGACAATGAGCGTTATCTGTCCGCTCTGGCCGCCTCGCCCCATCCCCCCGTGCTGCGGATGACCAGGCGTGCGCTGGACCTGGAGGAGCTACGACGCCCGGTGACTGGCTTACCTGCGGACCTGGGGCGGGCGTGGGCAGAGGCCGGGCACCTGGCCCGAGCGGAGCGCATCGCGCTTCATCTGGAAGAGCCGGATCACCGCGTACGGCTCATGACCTACCTTTGTCTCCTGGCACACCAGCGCGCGGAGCGCGCTCATGCCCGACGCCTCCTGGACACGGCGATAGAAATGCTGAAGGACTGCCACGACAAGGACATGACTGATCTGCGTGCGCTTTTGGCGGCAACAGCGCATCGAGTCCTCAGCGCGGGTGCCGCGTCGTCGGTTCTAGGTGCACTCCAGGACGGCAGTTTCGGGATCCCGCAGATGGATCCGGCGCCCGTGCCTCCGGAAGCGACGTGGTCCAAAGACCTATATACGCAATTCTTGTTCCTGGCACGTGGGCGTGCAGACAGGCCGGCCTGGGAGCGGCGGCGCCGACCCGGACAGGACACCGACCGTATGGAGTTGTGGCAGCTCACCAGAGCGGCAGCGGAGCGTGGCGACGTTGACGCACTCCTCGGCCTGATCGAGGCACTCAACCTGTACAGCGTTCTCGGAGTCTCCAACATCGGTGGACGGGCTCAACGTGAGGCTCTGGCGGAGATCGCTCTGGTCTTCGTGCAGGAACACCCGGAGCACCCCAAGATGGGCGACGTCCTGGAGGCCGCGCAGCGTCGGTGCGCTGAGAGCGTGCACGAGCACGATCCTTCCTACTGCTGGAGCGGCGACCAAGAGGCGATGGAAGCATTCGCCGACCTTGTCAGCCTCATGATCCGGACCAACCAGTTCGACAGCATGGCTCGACACACCATCACACAAGGGAACGATGACGGCTTCGATCACGAGGCGAGAGTACTGAGGAAGTCTGCCGCGGCACTGGGGGCGGCAGACGCCAAGGAGGCGGAACTGGCGCGAAACTTCCTTGGTCAGGTGAAACACGATGTCCTGTCCGCTCACTGCCAGCAAAGGATCTCCGAGATCTGGGCCGACGACCCCGATCTCTGGGCGGAGGGAGTCAATCTCCTGGCCAGCGCCCATCCGGACAGGCTGACGACCGCACATGTGGTGGCCAGCGCGCTGGACACAGCCTTCGGCTTCGGCATGGAGGATGCGGGTTTCGAGCTTCTGCAGACCTACCTGGCCTACTGCGAAGGCGAGGAGTGGGATCTCGCCTCGCATGTGGAGACTGCCATCGTCACCGCGGTGGCTGGCTGTGTCGATGCCGGTCTCGACGAAAGTGCACGTCTGCTCGCCGACAGCCTCATGCTGCCGGAGTCCCGGGTGTGGGCTTGGTCCGTCTATGCACGACACTGCGCGCAGGTAGGCATCGCCTCCGGTGCCATCGACGGGATCGACCGCGCGGAACGTATTTGCGACTGGGTCGTCTCCCTCGACGGTGCCGGCCGCATCCTGTGCCATCTGGCGTCTACAGCGCTGTTGCTGCGCGACTCGGTCCGCTACGACAAGCTGATCTCGGGTGCCGAGGCACTTGCTCTGCGCGGCCACCGCAAAACCTGGCGCGCAATTCTCCCTTCGGTGATCCGCACCCACCATGAAGCGGGGAAGACGGACAGAGCACGCACGCTGCTGGACACCTATGACGCACATGTGCGATGCGAGCGTGATCCGCGGCTCCAGGGCGAGGGTCTGATCACCTGCGCCCAGCTACATGCCGAACTGGGGAACGTGCAACCGGCCAGGGACCTGGGACTGCTGGAGGACGGCCCGGTGTGGGCCCACATTCACGACCTGTCCCTGGTGCTTCGCCACCTGGTGGAGACCGTCGCCAAGGTCGACGCGGACAGCGCGATTGTGCTGGTCGAGCGCGTACCGCCACCGCCTAATCCCACGGGGTACGGGGCTGCGGCCTGGCGGAGATGGGAAGGCGAGCAACGACAGACGTACGACTTGCTCGTGACAGCAGCGCAGGCGGGATTGTGGACCACCGCCGAGCGCGCGGCGCAGCAGCTACCGACCGAGATGCGTGCCCGTGCTCTCGGCACATTGGCCCGTCTCGCCGCCACAGCCGCTCCGGAGCGTACTCCCGGCCTCTTGGGTAAAGGGCTCGCCTGCGGCATCACTGCGGACCTGCTGCTGGCGGCCGCCCTGATCAGCCCTGAGTCAGCGAAGCTCTGCCTCGCCACGTTCGTCGATCACACCGATAGGCTGTTCCGTGTGTGACTACTCGCCTCACACGGTCTTGATGCACGGCAACGGTCGCCGTCGGCGAAGTCCACCGCAAGGTCGGCGCCCGCGTGGAGCATGTGATCGACCGGATGAAGAACTACAAGATTCTCCGCGACTGCCGACAGCACGGCGAAGCCACCCGCGCAGCTAGGGCCAGGCAGTGAGGTGTGCTTCGTGGGCGATCTCAACGGTGCCGTCGTCGAGGGTAAGCCTCGCATTGTTGACGTCAACTGAGTTCTTCTGCGTAAGAGCGTGAGTGATTTGCTTCGGCGGGGCGTTAGCGCGGGTGTAGGCATCGGCTGCCTGGAGGTAGTGGGCGCGGGCCTCAGCGGGGCGGTGGCCAGGTTATGGAGGGCCTGACCTGCCCTGTACCAGTCCTCGAACTCCTGGTAGATCTCCAGGGCCCTGCTGTACGCCTCGATCGCCTCCGTTACCCGGCCCGCATCCCCCAGGGTGAGGCCGAAGTTATTCCATGCATTGGCCCCGCCGCGGCGGTCGTCGGCCTCCTGGTACAGGTCGTGGGCGTCGATGGCCTCCTCCGCCCGGCGTGCCTCCTGCAGGGCGTTGCCGAGGTCGTCCCATGCGAAAGCCTCGCCAAGGCGGTCCCCAGCACGATGGGCGGCCTCTCGGGCGGTATCGGCGACGGTGATCCAGTCGTCGAAGTACCGCCGCCAGGCGAGATGCTCCCCCAGGCGGTGGGACAGCCGTATCGCCGTGTCCGCGAACCGCTCCTCCCGTGCCCACTGCACCGCTGCCACCAGCCCAGCCCGCTCCCCGTCCAGCCACGTCAACACCTGCTCCCGGTCCGAGAACCGCTAGGGCTCTGCTATCCCCGGCAGCCTTCGCAGCCGGCCATCGGCCGCATACGCCCACCGGTGGTAGAACTCCAGTACCCGTTCCCGCGCTGCCTCCCCCTCCTCCCGCAACCCCACATCCCCCGCCACGACACCCACCCCGAACGCCCGCATCAAGTCATGCAACCGCCACCGCACGCCGGAGGCCGGGTCATCGAGGCTCCGGACCGGTGTGACCAGATGAATCGTGGCCAGGTTCTCCAGCAGAGTCTGGGCGGCCTCCGTCTCGAGGTCGGTCAGGGCTGCCACGGCCTCCGTGCCGGTCTCGGCGCCATGGGCGAGGGCGAGCAAGCGGAGCAGCCGGGCCTGGTCGGGCGGCAGCCGGCGGTACGAGGTCTCCTGTACGGGCCGGAGGGCGAATGAGCGGCCGTACAGATCGCTGCCGGGGCTGCCGCTGTCGAGTACGGCGGTGGTGTCCCCGGCCTCTTTGATCTCGGTCACCAGTGAGGCGATGGGACGGTGTCTGCGCCTGCGTAGCATGCCGGCGGCGATCTGGAGGGCGACGGGCAAGTGGCCGCACAGGAACGTCAGTTCGTGCAGCGCGTCCGGTTCGCGTGCCGGGCGGTCGTCGGTGTCGTGCAGGGCGCGGGTCGCGAGGGTGACGGACTCGTCCGGAGTGAGTGTTTCGAGGTCGACGAGGCGGACGGGGAGGGCGTCTGGGCGGTCCCGGGAGGTGATCAGTACCCGGTGGTGGTCCGTGCCGGGGAGGAGTGGGGACGGGTCCGAGGAGTTGTCGAAGATGGGCAGGGTGCGATCCTGCCGTTCGGAGAGGAGCTGGCGGTACTTGTCGTACTGGCGCGCTGTCGTTTTTGGAAGATCCGAGCCGCGCACGCCGAGTGCGTCGAGCAGGGACAGGACTGCCTGGTCGGCGGTGACGGGGTTGTCGTCGTAGCCGCGCAGGTCCACGAAAAAGGCGCCGCCCGGGAACCAGCCCTGGGAGCATGCCTGGTGGGCGGCCTCGATCGCTGGTGCCGTCTTGCCGATGCCGCCCATTCCGGTGACGGCGAAGATGAGGACGGGGAATGTGCCGGAGCCGTCCGGGGTGGGCGCGAGGCGGGGGAGTAGGCGGCCCAGTTCTGCCGATCGGCCCGTGAAGCCGAGGGGGCGGGGCGGGAGAACGGTGGTGGCGACCGGAACCGGGCCGTGGGTGCGGTTATGGGCGGGGTCGGGGGACGCTGCCGGGGTGGAGCCGGGTGTGCGGGGCGGCTTCGGCTCCAACTCCCTCAGAACGGCGACAACTGCCTCGGCCGCATGCGCTGCGGCCAGCTGCTGGGTGCCCTGTGCGTCCGCGTCGGCCTTACCCGCGTCCGCCTTGTCGCTGATCCCCCGGATGATCAACGCGCCCGTCGTACCAGCCAGATGGGCCGCGTGGGCGACACCGGAAACCTCCATCTCGGTGGCCACGGCGTCGTTGAAGCGCCGGCGGATGCGCTGGGCGAGGGGAGAGGACGAGTCGGCGAGGGCTACGTCACTTGCGGCGATCGGCCTGAAGTGGATGTGCTGTTGTCCCCGCAGGGCGTGGCGCGCCGCCTGTTCGAGGTGGTGCGGGGTGTGCCATGTTTCCGGGCGGTAGGGGAAGCCCTCGATGGCTTCTTTGCCTCCATGGACGGCGTACACCTTCGTCGCGATCACGACGTCGCCGATGCCGACGTCCTCCTTCAGCCCGCCCGCCACGCCGACGAAGAGGACCGCTTCCGGGTCCAGCCAGGACATCGCCCGCTCGGTGAGCGCTGCGGCTCCGCGTGTCCCCTCGCCCATCTCCAGGAGGGCGATGTGCCTGGGGTGCCCGGGAGTCGGCCGATCTCGGCTCGGGTGCCGGTCGGGTGGACCCGCTTCTCGATGTCCGTCAGGTGTGCGCGTACCGCCCGGTATTCGATGGCGAGCGCAGTGATGACGACCACTGTGGAGTTGCGGGTAGGAGGTGCCTTGTCCCCCAGCCTGTCGTTCTGTCCTTCGTTCTCAACGAGATCCTCTTCGTCATCGAGTTCGAGCCGGGTCAGGAGCGCTTTCCCGATGCGGGCGAACGGCTCTGGACCGTCCTCCTGTTGTTCGCCTGAGTGGAAGAGCCACGCTGGAAAGTCGGGGGAGCGGCCCACGAGTTGTTCGATCCGTTCGCCCACGCGGCGGCTGGAGGCGAGGAGGTCCGCCGCCCGCCTCACCCGCGGCGGCCGTCGCCTGCGCCTGCGGATATCGGCGACCTTGCCCTGGAGACATGAACTCGCCACGGCCTTCCACCGCCTCGCCGCACTGCCCCGACCCGCCGGCTGACCGGCAAGCCCCTGCCCGCCCACAACCCGAAAGACCTTGGAGAACCCGACCAGCGCGCCGGGACGCCGCAATGCCCAAGCGGTGAAAACACCCCCGCCCACCCGGCAGTTGGCGATCAACGACGTCTCATCACCCCAACCGAAACGGCGAGGGCTAATGCACCTGGAAGCGACAAAAGGGGGTGCAGCCCACACAGGCACAAATAAGGAATAACCCCTGGGTTCCCTGAGCCCGCTTGTACGCCGCGGACCCCTGGAGCAGGGGTTCGTGCTCTGATCTATGCAGGTTCTGGCATTTGAAATGAACCCTCTCGCGACCGATGGCGATGATGGTCGAAGCGGTGTTAACTTGCGGTGACATTGTGTGAGTCTGGGGGTGTCATGGCACCGCGATTCGTTCCTGTCCCCGACGACGAGCTCCGGCGGATCCGCGGCGGGCGGTCCATCTGGAGCCGGGTGAAGTCCGCCGCGAAATGGGCCAAGGACCATGTGGTCATCGGCCTGCGCTACATCGGGATTAAGGGCCGCTTCTGATTATGGTGGAGCGGCAGCTCCAGGGAAACGACTGCGGCCGGGCGGCGCTGGCGACCGTGGTGGCTTACTACAGTCGCCGGGTCGACGCCAGCCGACTCGCCCGGGCAGTACCGCTCAACCGCCGCGGCACCGATCTGCTTGCCCTGGTCTGCGGTGCACGTAGCCTCGGGCTGGCCGCCGTGGGCCTCCGCGGCCCCTACGAATCCATGGCCGACCTTCCGCTGCCGCTGATCGCGCATCTGGGAGGGTGGCTCGGCACCGGCCATTTTGTGGTTGTGCACTGCTGGTCACCATCCGCCGTTCTTATTGGTGATCCGGCCGTGGGCGTGCGCAGGCTGACCCGGCGGGCGTTCGTGAGGTCCTGGACCGGATATGTCCTCGTTGTGGCTCAGCCCCCAGACTCGAAGAACGGCATGGCTGCGTACGCGGGCGCCGCGAGGTCGGCGAGCAGCACGGCGACACCGAGTTCACCTTTGTAGAGGCTGAACGGGTGCGGTGTGCCCGCCGTACTGATCCGTTCGGACGCGGCCGCTAGCGACCACGCACTGGCCAGCCACGCCTCGTCGCCGGTCGCCCGGTACAGTGCGAGCTGGCTGTACGCCTGACCAGCCAATCCACAACAGAGCGACAGGTTCGCGGGGCGGGCGATCCGCACCGCCGCGCCCGCCTGCGCGGCTAGGTCCAGCAGGTCGGGTCGGTCCAGCAACCGGGCAGCGAGGATCCACAGGTGGACGTATCCGGCGCTGCCGTGGCACCAACCGGTCGCATAACTGACCGGCCCGCGACCTGGCGAGTGCACCGGCCAGCGGGCCGCGCCGCGATCCCGTTGGGCGAGCGCCGCCAGTTCGTCAAGACGGCTCCGGGAGGCTAGTGGCACCGACTGCCCGGTCGCCGCGCACCAGCGCAGGAGCGCGTACAGTACGCCTGCCACACCGTGCGCGATGCCGAGGAACGGCAGGTCCGGGCTGGCGGCCAACCGGTGTAGCACGTCGTCGCAGGTCGCGGCGCCAGCCTCGGCCAGTGCTGGCAAGCCGGTCGCCTCCAGTAGCGCAGTCTGGGCAAGCAGCACGCCGGAACGGCCAAGCGTCAGGTCGATGTCATCGCACGGGCTAGCGGTCGCGGCGATGAATGAGCGCACGGCGTCGTCCGCCGCGTCGGCGTCGCCGTAGGCTACGTCTAGCAGCGCGCGCACCGCGAACACACCGCTGCGGGTGTGCAGCGGGGCGACGGTCCCGACCGTGGCCGGCCCGATCTCCAGTTCGGAATTCGCGAAGCCGGTTTCTGTGCTGGCTAGCGCGAGGGCCCGCCACGACCATGCGTCAGCCAGGGCCAGCAGCTGCGGCACCGGGCCTGTCAGCGACATCCGGTACAGGCCGTACGCGACGCCAGCCGCACCATAGGTGACCGACGCCGTCGGACTCGGCAGCGCGTCCCGGGCCAGCATCGGGCCGCCGTAACCGGCCTCCGCGAGCAACCGCTCCGTCAGGCCGGGGGTCTTCGCGCTGACTCGTCTCCGTGCAGGAACGGCCGCGCGCAGCGCCTCCTGGAAGTCCGCCATCGACGGGTAACGTCGACCCGGTTCCTTGCTTAACGCTCGGGCAAGCGCCGTCTCCAGCATTGGCCAGGGCGCCCGGCCACACTGCACGAATGGCATCGGCACCTGCTCCACGATTTGGCGCAGCATGACTGGGCGATCCCACGAGAAGTTGCCGTAGTGCTCACCGGTGACCAGGTAGTAGAGGAGCGCGGCAACGGCATACTGCTCGGCGTCCGCGGTCACTGGCGGCGGCGGGCGGCGAGCCACCAGCGCCGCCGCGAAGTCGGGGTCGGCGAACGGGCCGACGCCGCCGCGCTCCGGCTCCGGCAGACCTGCGACCTGGGCCAGGCCGAAGTCAATCACCGTGACGCAGGTGTCGCTGATCAGTAGGTTGGCCGGGTGCACGTCGCCGTGCAGGACGCCGTACGCGTGCAACTGTGCGTACGCGGCGGCAACCCGGACGACGAGGTCGAGTAGGGCGGAGTCGTCGTTTCGGGCGAGCTGCGCAGCGCGGTGCGCGTCCAGGCCATCGACCCAAGCGGAGACGACGTAGGCCCGGTCCTGGTGCATGCCCTGTGCCATGAGGGGCGGGCCCGCCACACCCGCCAGCCGGGCTAGCACGACCGCCTCCCGACGCACCGCAGCGGCACCGAACGCCGTGTCGGCGCGGGCCAGTTTCAGCGCCCCGAGGCGGTCGCCCGATTCCACCGCGTACACCTCGGAATCGTCGAGCAACCGCAGGCATCGCACGACGCGAAAGCCAGCAACATCCTCGTCCTCGGAGAGGGTCGCCCGGACTGGCTGGGCCCGCCCGGGGTCCACCAGATCCTCCGCAACGATTAGCGCCATGAGCAGCTGGTAAGACTCTTCCAGTACGGCGCTGGGATCGAGCCCACGGGCCAGGCTGTAGCACAGCACCGCTTCGGTGAGGCTGCGCGGCTCGCGGAACTGCCGGATCAGCGCCACCGCCTCCGCATCGACGAGGCTGGATGGGATCCGGGAGTGGTCGCGGATCAATGTGTACGCGGTGGGATCGCTGTCCGGCAGACCGGCCCGGATATCGTCGGCCAGCTCACGCACCGGCACCAGCCGGATGTCGGGCCGCAGCACGAAGGTCGCGCTCACGGCATACTCCAGAGACCCTGTACAGGCCGCCAGTCTGCACCCACTCCCGCCGCCGACAGCCGCGCCCGGGCGAACGACGCGGCGGCGCGCTCACCGAGACCTTCCTGCTGGGCCTCAACCAGCGCGGCAGCGATTTGTGCCACGATCCATGACCGCCAACTGTGCGAGTCGGCATCGTCTGCGGTCGGCGGATCAAGCCCCCACGACACGCCTGGCTGCGCCGGATCGACGACCACGGTGAAGGGTACGCCCTGCGGCCGCATCCCACGCAACGGTCCGCGCAGCCGGTCGACCACCAGCCGCCGCGTCGCTTCGTCCGCGCAGTAGAGCATCATCTTGTCCGGACGGAGCAACCCCCTCGCGGTGCACGCCAACTTCAGCGATACCGGAATGCCAGCCCCCGTGAGCGACTCAACCACCGCGTGCACCGCCGCTCCACTCTCCCCCGGCATCGGGCTCACATAGACCTTGTTCAACGGGCGCCGGCGGCCACCGCGTGCGGTGGCCTGCTCGCCGGTCGCCGCCCAGCCCGACCAACCCCGGTCGCGGTCCCGGAACACTACCGGCCGCCACCGGCTGTCCAGCATCGCCCGAGCACGGCCGCCCGGCTCGATACCGAGGAACCGCTCGACGGCCGGTCCGTCCGGCAGGCTGGCCAGCCAGCGGCGGGTGACGGGCGCCGTGTTGTAGCGGTACAGGCGAGTGGCCACGAACTCCACATCGGTCGACCGCAACGCCGCCCCGTAGGCGATCGCCTGCTCGTCGACCATGCCGGCGATCACCAACTTGCCTATGGAGTCAGTCAATCCGAGCTGCCCAGCTCGGATTTGCGGCGCTGTAGCTCGGTCAGCGCTTCACCGAACTGCCGCTCCAGCTCCTCGATTTCCTCGACCGTGCGCGGTTCGGGCGGCGGCACCAGGTCAGCCAGGCTCGCCTCCACTCCCTGCAGCTCTCGCTGTAGCTCGGCGCGGAGTAGGCCCAGGTCGTCTGCGTCGTACGAATTCAAGATCTGGGTATTAGTGATCGCAGGATGGCAGGCAGTCAGGCCGCAGGAGGTAATCGGGCCGCAGTCACTGATCCGCAGCGTGCAGCCACCGCAGGCGACGATGGTGCGGCTGCACGGCGGGTCGAGAATTATGGTCCAACCACAGGAGTGGAGCGGGCAGCCACCCACCTCCTGGCGCTCCGCCTCAACGTCCCCCAGATTGACCGTGAGATTGTTGATCGTGAATCGACGCATAAGTGTCTCCACAGGAATCGATTGACGTTACCACCGGATCTAAGGGCCAGGCGCATGGCGGAATATTGATCAGATCTTAAACGAATCTCTTGCACTTCGTCCAGGCTATTATGCTACTTAATCATCTCCAAAGGCCCTTGTCGCGCGGCCGAACGAACCCGGCATTAATGCTAACAAGGTCCGACCGTTAGCCTCTTATGCCCCAGTGCAGCCGCTCACCCCTTCCGCCCCTTCTATTGGGGCCCCAGTGTTGCGTGTTTGAAGTTGATTTACGTTTGAGGTTTCGGGACAGTGGAGCTGTGTATTTGACGGGCTTGATCAAGTTCCGGAGGTGTCCGGATTGTTGGTGATGCCCAGGAGCGGGATTGCTCGTTGGGGTTGGTCGCGGATTGCCCGGGTGGTCTTGGCGATGTTGTCGGCTCCGAGGGTTTTCAGCATGCCGATGGCGAGGTTGCGGAAAATCGCCATCGCGCGGGGTGCGGTCCCAGTGTGGACGGTGGAGGCGTCCTCGGCGAAGGTGACGTCTCTGATGTGGTGCGAGGAGTTCTCCACTCCTCAGTGCCCGTGAATCGCGGCGGCCAGGTCGGCGGGGCCGGCTTGGTGGGCGTCGAGGCTGGTGACGGCGTAGGCACTCTCACGGGTCTCACGTCGGTCGGTCTGCTTGCGGCGGCGGTGGACTCGGATGGCCAGGCAGGCGTGGGGGGAAGACGATTCCGCCGAGTTCGTCGGCGATCCCGCAGGTTTTGATCGAGCGGGACTCGCGGCGTCCGTGTCCGGTCCCGGAGGCGGTGTGCTGGACGGGGATGCCCCGCCATGGCAGGGCCGTGAGCTGACGGTGGGCGGTGGGCTGGTTGGTCTTGATCACGGCGATGTAGTGGGCCTTCTTGGTCTCGACCAGCCAGGAGATGTTCGCCTTGACCGTGTGCAGGGCGTCGAAGGTGACGACGGTGCCGGTTAGGTCCAGCGGTGCCAGCAGCGGCCGGAAGTGTGTGGTTTCGTTTGTCTTCGCGCCGACCTCCACCTGGGCGAGGGTCACGACGGTGCCGTGAGTGACCGCGGAGAGCAGATGCCGGTGCGTCGCGGTGAGACGGGCTGATCCCTTGAGTGCTTTGCCGTCGACAGCGATCACGCGCGGCCGGCCGGGCGCGGAGGGCGACGGTGCCAGGGCGGGCACGGTGCCGGTCGGCCAAGTAGGCGCCCACTGCCTGGTCCAGGGCGTCACCGTCAACAGCCCCCAGCCCCCAGCCCTCAGCCCTCAGCCCTCAGCCCTCAGCCCTCAGCCCTCAGCCCTCAGCCCTCAGCCCTCAGCCCTCAGCCCTCAGCCCTCAGCCCTCAGCCCTCAGCG
>NZ_JBFBEA010000015.1:64248-267811 GCF_040683495.1 Streptomyces sp. NPDC093544
GCCCCCAGCCCCCAGCCCCCAGCGCACGGCCGATCGTGGCCGGCGACGGAGTGCGCCGCCATCTGAGCAGGTGACGCTGGATCCCGATCACTGGCAGGAGTGCGTTCGAGGCACGCTGGCCCCACTCGGCGAGTTCGTCGATGCTCTTCGCTCCCGAGATGACCGCGCAGGCACACACCAGCAGGATCGCCGTCAGCGAGTACCACCGGCCCCGCCGTGCGCGCGGGTCGGGCACCGAGTCGAAGTAGGGGCACAGGTCGGCGATCCGGCCGGTGTCTAGCGGACCCAGCTTCACCAGCACAGCAGGAGCGGGAGAGGATGCAGCAGCAGGCACCGGCCACCTCATGATCATCGGGCTCGGCAGCCGCGCAAAATCACCGTGCCGCCGGCCGTCCGCGTGCTGGCAGGCGGCGCGCTCCTGTTCATCGTCCCGCTCGTTGTTGGTCACGCTGCCAAGGCAGGTCCCTTTCGCGTGGTGCGAACCTTCGCCTCCGCCTTTACCGGCAGGGCGATCAAGACACTGCACGGGGCGGCGGCTCGCAACGCCACGGAAGCGTGGTTTGGCCGCGGGCCTATTGGCGCGGGCGGAGGCGGGAGGGCGGCCGGGAAGAGGCTGCTGAACAAGATCGAGACAACTTCGGCCAGCCTCACGCGGGAAGTCATCGCGACGTGGCAGGCTCAGGCGCTCGAAGACGGCCAGCAGAAGAAGACACGAGACCTGGAGCGGCGCGAGGCGGAGACGAGGATGAGGCAGGAGGAGGCGCCCGCGCTGCATGAGCGCAGCAAAGACATGCAGCGCGTCCTGCAGGACCTCCGGTCCGAGCTTGTGAGACGGCTCCCGTCATTCACCACGCTGGTCGAAGCGTGCGACGACTTCGCCCGATACGACTCCCGTCAGCGCGCAGAAGTGGCGGCGATGGTCGATCTCGACGGCCTCGCCGTCAGGGTCATGGATTGCCTGATCACTGACGCAGACGGACGGCTGACCGAGGAATCGGGGCGGGTCGTCGCCGACGCCGAGGCCCGACTCCGGGCGATGGAAGCCGAGTCGTGAGCTCAGATCCTCCGGCGGTGAGCGGCGGGGTCGCGCTCGGCAACGTGCCCGGCGACCTCGTCGACGCCGGGGCGGGCATAGCGCTCGAGGACTGTCAGATGTGCCTGGCACGATGCTTGGCATGAGCCCGACATCAGAGCTGACGCAGAAGACCCTGACTGAACGCGGCTTCCGCGGCTTCGTGCCGTTCCGTGAACACCCTGACAGCAACGTTCCCACCGGGCCCGGACTCTACGTGGTGATCCGCACGGACACCTCGCCCCCGTCGTTTCTCCCCACCAGCCCCGCCGGACACCTCAAAGGCCGCGACCCATCCGTGACGGCCGGCAAGCTCGGCGATGCCTGGGTGGACGGGGCAGCGATCGTGTACATCGGCAAGGCCGCGGGCCAGGACGGACTGAATCAGAGGCTTGCCGACTACCGCCGCCACGGCACCGGTTTGCTGGCCGGCCACTGGGGCGGTCGCTACATCTGGCAGCTGGTCGACTCGGACGCACTGCTCGTGGCCTGGCGGCCGATGACCGAGGACGACGCGGTGAGGCTGAGCAGGACCTGATCGACGAGTTCAAAGAACTCCACGGCGGAGCCCTGCCCTTCGCTAACCTCAGGAACAATGCCCGAAAGGCTCTGGAGACGGGCACCGACATCGACTGACCTCGGTCACCCTGCTCCGGCCAGGGGCTATTCAGGAAGACGAGCACCACTCCGCCGAGCTGCACTGCTGATTCACCAAGATCACCCCGTGGCGGCTTTTGGGCTCACCTTGCTGGACCCCCGGGATCCCCGTGGGCTCAAGGAAGCCGAAGGTCCTTCAGCTTGAACCCACGGGTCCACCGGTCTGCTTCAGGTGGGTAGATCCGTGAGTTCGGTTGGAACACGAGGATGCTGTGCAAGCCTACGAGCTTCGGTCGTGACCTCGGCGTCGACCTGTGCCTGTGTTCTGTCGCCGTATTCGAGGACGTCGTAGTCGTCGTCCAGGTTGGCGAGTCGTTCGGTCAGAGGCAGCTCGTGTCCGAAGCGCTGGTGGATCCGGAAGGCCAGCTCGCGTGGTGTCAGTTCGCCGGCCAGCATCCGGGCGGCAAGTGCTCGCGCGGCGGCTTCCTGTCCGGCAACGCTGCCCGCTGGGTGGAAGGTGAGGCCCAGTTCGTCGAGTGCCGGTGGAAGGAGGTCGGGGACGTCGTAATCCGCCTCCGCGCGTGTGCACGCGGCCAAGATCCGCAGGGCAGGACTGTCGAGGCCGGCAACGAGTGCATCACAGGCGGCAGTGACGACGTCGGTTGCGCGGATCTCGCCCATGCTCCAGAGGACGGCATGGTCCTGTAGAGCGGTTGCTGCTGCTTCGGTCGAGGTCACTCGCTCATGATTGCCTTCATCGTGCGTCCGGTCGAGCAGGTTTCATCGAAGCTGCTGTTCAACGGCCTGTTCCAACAGAGCCTGCGCGGAGTCCGTGTAGCGAATCGCGGTCTTCGCATCGAGTCCGAAGACCTCGGCGAGGTGGAGGGGGCCGGGGCCATGGACGAGGGCTTCTTCGAGCTGCCGGTCGACGCGGAACTGTTCCAGGGTAGCGGCCTGGCCGCGAAGCGGTGTGGTCAAGGAGACCGCGCTGACCGGACCGGTGCCCAAGGCGGTGAACTTGTTGATCAACAGGTGCGGGTTAGCAGTGTCGGGCCAGCGGCAGCGTCGGTGGTCCAGCCACTCGCGGGCGACGTGCAGTGTCAGCGCGTCCAGAGGCCGGACCCGGCCGTCGATCACGAGCTTGCGATTGCCGGTGTCGAGGTCGTCGAGTTGAAGGCGCCGGATCGCACCGGATCGCGCGGCGTGCACCGCGGCGAGCGCGAGGACCAGCCGGTCCGCCGGCTTGGCGACCGCGGCAACGGAGTTGTTGACGTGCTCGGGCTCCAGGGGCTGCAGGATGCCGTACTCGTGCTGGCCAACGCGGATGCGGCTGGTCGGATTCTTGAAGATGGTGCCGCTCTTCTTCGCTCGGCCGAACAGCGACCGCAGCACGATGAGCGTGTGCCGTCGCTGGCTGCCGTGGAGGGCATCGAGCTGGGTGAGGACGTCGTCGCGTGTCACCTCGCGCAGATGGCCGTAGGGGACAGACCACTCCAGCAGGACGGGCCGGATCCGGTTGAGGTAGCCCCAGACCGTGGCTTCGTCGCGGGGCTGGGACCTGGGGCCACCGTCGTGCAGGAGGCGGGCCCAGTGCTCCACGTCGCGGCGGATTCCAGGGGCCGATGCCTTCAAGCTTGCGCTCCAGCCACTGTTCGAACGACGGCGTCCGGTCGTCGTGGAAGACGCCGATGTCGGCGAGTACTTCCACTGTGCGTTGGACGCTGAGCACGCGCGATTGCAGGGCCGGGAAGATCTCGGAGTGCCGCACGACTTCGCCGCTGACATGGCTGGACAGCACGATGACCAGGGCTCGGCCGACGTCGAGGCGGACACCGCGAGGCCAGCCATGTGCTTCGCCGAGACGATGTGCGGTATGCCGGGCCCAGGCCAGCCACGGGTTGTCGAGCCGGGCATGTTCCTGGCGATTGAACCGGGTGAAATCTCGGCGGGCTTCGAACAGCAGCGGCTGGAGCCAGCCGGAGACCGGCCGGTTGCCGGGTCCCAGGCCTCCACCCGCACCATGCGGCCGATCTCGGTTTCCGTGCCACTGAAGATGGCGGTCCAGTCGGTCTGATTGAAGTAACGAAGATCCACCGACCCATCCTCTCGCATGACAATCAGCGCCAGCCGGCGGCTACTTGCTCTGCACGTTCATCCGTACGCGGTTCTGCACATACGTGAGTACGCCGACAGGGGGTCGGGTCGGGATGGCGCGGGCGACCCCGACGTCGTCCCTGCTTACCTCTGGGAGGGCCGGGCTGACGCGGACGGTGGAGGTTGGTGAAAAACAGTTGATGATGCTGCACTTTCTCCAAGTAGGGCTCCAAGACGGTGACTTGCCCCCTGGCGTCCTGGCTCGCCTGATGCCAGCACAGACGGCAGTACCCCTTCTTCAACCGCACTGTTCGCCGACAGCCGCTGCATTCGGCAGGCTCCTCGTCGCGGCGGAAACTCTCGCATGCGCCGCAGGCGCGGCCGGGCAGCACGCCCCAGCCGAAGCAGTCGGGCAACTGGCTGGCGGTTTGCACTTGCCCGCCGGCAGAACGTAGGCCATCACATCGGCGGCAGAGACCGGCCGTCACGGCGACGCGGAACCACCACCGGGGCCGGGCCAGCCGCAACGGCGGCCTGCAGGCCGGTCTCTTCGCCGGAGCGCCGGACTTTCTCCGGCTCGGGGATCAGCAGATCGCTGATCTCGCAGCCGAGGGCGACGCAAATGACGTCAAGGTCCTCCAGCTTGAGTGAAACGGGCTGGCCGGACCACAGTCCGGACATCTTCCCGGCCGAGATCACCAGGCCGTGCTCTGCCAGGCTCCGCTGGAGCTCGGAGGCTTTCCAGACGCCCTTGTTCGCGGCGGTCAGCCGTAGGTTCCACCTCATCGGACCAGTCCTTCCAGCCGTTTCGTGGCCCGTTCCGTCCCGGCGACCCAGGCATCTTCTACCCGGGTCTGCTGCACGTGGATGTATCGCATGGTCGTAGCGATCCAGGAGTGCCCCAAAACCTCCTGGATTGCGAGCAAGTCAAGCCCGTTTCCATAGAGTTGGGACGCGCAGAAGTGCCGAAGGACGTGCGGAGTCAGCGTCTCGCCCCACCCCGGCAGGTGCGCTTTGGCCGCGTCCTTGAGCCCGCTTCGCAGGGCGTCGTCGCCCACCCGGCGGGAGGAGCCATCGGTGCTCTTGCGCTCGGAGGGAAACAGCGGGGCACCAGGGCGTGCGTGATCGTCGTCGAACTGGCCCCAGATGTCCTCGATGAACCACCGAAGCGTCCGATCAGCACCGTTGATCAGCGGCACCATCCGCTCTCGTGGCCCCGATCCACGGGCGCCCTTGCCGTGGCGAACGTGGAGCTTGCCGAAGCGGCCCAGGTCCCACTTGATGTCGGCCAGGTCGAGCTTGCATGCCTCGCTCACCCGCAGGCCGACCTGGGACATCAGCTTCGAGGCGGTGTAGTTCCTGGCCGTAGGGGCGAGCTTGCGGCACGTCGCCAGCTCGCCGCCCCAGCCCGTGAACAGTGTCCCGACCTCCGGCTCGCTCGGCGGGATCCGTAGGTGGGCGTCCTTGGCCCCACGCGGCCGGTTCATCTCGTCGATCGGGCACTCAACGACCCGGCCGGTCATCCGGTGGAGCTCGACCTTGTGCCGCAGCTCCAGGAACATGAAGTACGTCGTCAGCGCCTGCGACCGGGCCAGCCGAGTGCCGCTGGGAGAGCTCCGCAGCACCTTCTCGAAGTACGCGTCAGCGTCAGCGGGCTCCATGTCCCACAGGGGCCGGCCGAACCAGGACCTGATCTGGTCCAGGTGCCCGACGTCCCCACGGATCGTGCCGTCCGCCAGGCCAGCCGAGGCCCGCGCAAGGACAAACCCCAACAGCACGTCGGTCTCGAACCGCTCCAGCTCCTCCGCCGACACGGGCGCCCAGTGCTCACGCAGGTCCCGTACGACTGCCAGCGCCGCCAACCCGAGCCTCCTCGCCTTCGGCCCGACTACGGATCGGTCGGACAAGGTGAGAACGCTTCAAGAATCCCGAAGTTACGTCGCAAGGCCACAGAGCACCCGAAGGAGGAAGAACCCCCTGGCCACGTGGCCAGGGACTCAGCGCGGCTCAGAAGAACTCACGGGATGTCGCACACTACGGGGAATCTCGCGTTTCAATCTCCGATAGGCCCAATGGATCAAACCGAGGAACCAGCCTCTCCAGGTACCAGCCGATGTCGCAAAATCGGGAGGAGCCTGGTAGATATTTCGGATTGACGCCGATCACATAGGAGAACGATGTGCGGTCCGGGTGAGATAGGAAATCCCCTCCGGGGTCCGCCTCCGGGAAAAGTAGCGTGATTCCTACAACGCGGTCGGCCCAGCGTGACTCCGCCATCTTAGAGATGACTTCATCCAGCTGGCTAGCCGCCGACCTCTGCCAGTCGAACATTCCGTCTTTGTCGATCACATAGGCCACCTCGCCCGCTTCCGATGGCCTCATACCCGCCACCAGCAAAGTACGTAGCGTCACGGAAACGTCGATCGGCTTTTGGAATGAGAAGTCGATATCCACTGACCTGGCCACGACTTCACACCTCCTCGGGAAAAAGTTCATCTTGACATCACTGCCCCACGGGATATCCCTGAGTTCCGATTCATGTTCACCAGCTCAGAAGGCTCCGTCTGCGGCACTGCCTGCAACTCTGATGAGTACGGGCCCCCATCTCGGCTGACACCAGGAGCCACAGTGGTCCGCCGGATGAACCGACGGACCACCATGGAGACTTCGGGTTGACCTTCACGCCGAAATCAATTTCGGGAAAACGGAGCACCAGTTACGAAGCGGCCAGGCCCAGCATCACGCGGGGCAGTTAGGGCCAAGTAGGCCAACGGATCATCTCTGCCCTGGCACCATCGCTGGCTTGGCCTCACGAACTCGCCGCCCTGTCGCCGCGTTGCCATCGCAGGAGGTCGTCGAGCGCCTGGCCCAGGTCTTCGAGCGAGGCCAAGTCGCAGCGCTCGTTGCGGACCAAGCCCGTGCCGATCTCTGCGCGCTCCAGTTGAGCCTCTCCAGTGGCCCACACGGTCAGTTGGCTGATTCGCTCCTCCCCGTCGAGAGAGAGCGACATGCTCGCTTTGCTCCACTGCGAGCGGGAGTCGTCCAGTTGCAATGCAATTCCATCGCTCGCCAACGCTGTGGAGCGGTCCGCGGCCCAGGCCCGCAGGCCGGCGAAAAGTACTTCTTTACTCGTCATCACTTTCCCATCAGCCACTTGATGTTCGAGGCAGGCGGGAACTGCGGTATCGGCTGCCCACGGCGCAGCGCGAGTCTGCCCTGCAGCGAGTTCGGGCCGGGTATCTGCGCCCAGCCGGGCTCACCCGCCGCGTACAAGGAAATACCTGGGACGTCGAACTCCACGTATCCCGTACCCGGCGCGGCCTGACGACCGTATGCCTCAGGGGTTGCAGGATGCGCTACATAGGTCGTACCGCCAGCACCTTCCTGGACAACGCCCTTGTCCTTCATGGCACTGTGCTCCTCCTCCGACATCCAGCGGCCGACTCGAACCAGGTTGCTGTCGCTCGGCGCATCCACATCCTTTGGAACCGGCCTAGCCGCTCCGGCTCCGCTGCCCAGAAGCCCACCCCCACCCGCAAAGGTTCCGGTGAGTGGAGTCACTTCTTCGCAGTGGGAGCCGTCGGGGTTGCACATCGTGGTAGGTTCTGGCTCTTTTGTGAGCTGACTCAGAATTCCACCGAGCGCCCAGGCAAATGCCCTTACGAGTTTCGTTTCATCAAATACCTCGCCGCTAACTGCGTACGGTATAGCGCCCTGCAGCGAGGCGGGGGCCAGGGGGTTCTGGATGGGTAGCGTAGGGATGGTTCCGTTGCCGCCAACGCTGGCGGTACCACCGTACCCGGGCGCTACTCCGCCGCCGGTTGGCTGACCGTTCTTGGACTTACTGCCGTCGCCATGGGTGACGACGCCGTTGCCGCAGCCCACGTCGAAGCCGGGGCCGCAGGCGAGTCCTTGGCCGGTGGGGTCGGAGAAGGTGGCGGGGTTGTTGGCGCTGTAGGTGTAGCCGTTGAGGGTCTGGGGTTTGTCGGTTTCCAGGAGTGGGTCGACGCTGATGAACCGGCCGAGGACCGGGTCGTATTCGCGGGCGCCGATGTGGGTGAGGCCGGAGGAGGAGTCGGCGGTCTTGCCGAGGAAGGACTTGTCGTCCGGCCAGACTCCTGTGCCGCCGGTGCGGGAGGCACCGAAGGGGGTGGTGTAGCGCTTGGTCACGGCCTGTGTGGTGGCGTCGAGGGCCAGGCTGGACGTGCCGTGCTGGTCTGCGGCGAGGTAGGAGAGGGTCGAGGTGCCGGACTTGTTGCTGCGGACGGCGATGACGGCGGAGCCGGCCGAGTAGTAGCGCTGGGCCCAGTACTTGGCGGTGGAGGTGCTGGTGTCCAGGTGGACCTCGGTGGCGCCGAGGTAGAGGACCGTCTCGCCCGCGGTGTTGCGGCGGATGAGCAGGCTTCCGTCGGCGTCGTAGACGTATCCGGTGGTGCTGCTGCCTTCCACCAGCTTGTTCAGGCGGCTTTCGTTGTCCCAGGCGAGGGTTTGGGAGGCGGTGCCGTCGAGGCGGGTGGTGGTGTTGCCGGTGGTGTCGTAGCCGTAGGTGGCGGTGACGCCGGTGCAGGTGCTGCCGGTGGTGGTGGCGGCGAGTTGGTGGACTTTGGTGGCGCTGTAGCAGTAGGTCTTCTTGGTGTCTGCGCTGGTGGTGTGGGTGGTCTCGGTCGAGCGCAGGCCGGAGTCGGTATAGGTGTAGGAGGTCCAGTACGGGCTGGCGCCGCCGAGGTTGGCGGTGGTGCGCTTGCTGGTGGAGCAGTCGGCTGTGGACGGGGTCCAGGCGTTGGTCACGCGGCGGTAGCCGTCGTAGGTGAAGCACTGGTTGTCCGCTGAGCCCGTGCCGCCCAGGGGGGTGGGGTCACTGATCGCGGTGACGTTGCCGGCGTCGTCGTAGGTGTAGTTGAGGTCCTGCAGTAGGTAGCTGTGGGTCTGGTCGGTGACCGAGGACTCCTTCAGCCGGTCGGTGCCCTCCTCGTACTTGTTGTTGATGTACGCCTTCTTGGTGCCGGCTGCGGAGGACGTGCCCAGAGTGAGCTGTTCGGTCTGGCCGAGCGCGGAGTAGCTGGCGCCCAGCAGGTAGCCCGTGGTGCCGTTGACGGCGGTGGGCAGACCCAGGCCGTTGTAGTCAGTGTTGATGATTTCGGCGCTGAGACCGCCTGCGGCGGGCTCGGAGGTGTACTGCTGGGTGCCGTCGATGTTGTAGTTCGTCGAGAAGGTCAGGGTCGAGGACGGGACCGCGCCCAACTTGACCAGGGCGTCTTCGGTGGGCAGAACCAGTTGCGTGGTGGTCGCGCGGTAGAGGCTGTCGTATTCCGTGACCTGTTTGGTGTAGGCACTCCCGGAGACTCCGCCGACGTAGCGGGTGGAGGAGTCCACCTGCCCCTTGGCCTCGGTGTCGTAGGCGTAGTGGGTGAGCTTGTTTGCGTCGACCTGTTCCTCCAGTGTGGAGGTCAGGTCGGCGGTCGCGGCGGCGCTCCAGGTGTCGGTGGTGCGGCCGAGCGTGTCGTAGGCGTAGATGGTGACCCGGCCGGCGCCGTCCTTGGTCCAGGAGGTCTGGTCAAGTTTGGTGTAGCCGGTGGTGGCGGTGCCCTTGTCGGGGTCGGTGGCGGAGGTCTGACGGCCGAAGAGGTCGTAGGAGTAGGACCACCTACTGTCGGGGCCGGTGATCGTGGACTGCTTGCCGTCGCGGGTGTACGTGTACGCGGTGGAGGTGTACGCGGCGCCGGTGGTGGCCCCGTAGCCGGTGTCGGCCGGGGATGTGCCGGAGTACTCGCGGCTTTCCACCGTCCGGCCCCGCGCGTCGGTGATGGTGCGGACCGCCGAACCGCCGGAGACGGCGGTGGTCGCGGTGGAGTCACCGGTGTGGCTGTTGGACGTGGACCATTTCTGCACGCCGTAGACGAGCAGGGTGTTCGACGTGGGGCGCTCGGCGCCGTCGAAGACGATCTCGGTCTGCTTCGGCGCCTCGCCGTACGCCGCCCGCGTGTAGGTGCCGGACGGGGTCGCCGTCGAGTCGAAGATGTCGGCGAACGTCTCGTAAGCCAGACCCCGGCTGTCGTAGCGCGTGTCCGTCAGCAACCTGCCCCCGAGCACTGTCGGCGACTGCGTCTGGAGGGTGCGCAGCAGGGAGTCGTAGAGGGTGTACGTGGTGTTGTACGTTATGCCGTCGGCCTTGAGCGTTGACGTGGACGTCCACGACGGGGCGTTGTTGGAGACGGAGTAGGTGTAGGTGTAGTTGGGGCTCTGCGGCATTGACCGGGAGCGGTTGGGCAGCCAGGTGGCGGTCTTGCGGCCGAGCGCGTCGTAGGTGCTCTCGGTGATCTTGTTGTTGGCGTCGTAGACCTTGGTGGGTGTGCCTCGGGCGTAGTCGGCGTAGGTGTAGGTGTTCTGGGTCTTGGGGTTGGTGACCTTGGTCTTGGTCAGCGGGCCGGCGGCGGTGGGGGTGTAGACGGTGGTTGTGGTGTTGCTGCCGGCGTCGGTCGAGGTGAGAACGCGGCCGAGTGTGTCGTACGTCAGCTTGGAGAGTGTCTGCCAGGCGCTCGGGAGGCGCTCCCCGTTGCTGGCCGTGGCCGGGTAGGCGGAGGCTCGGCCGGTCCAGGTCAGCTCGCCCTTGGTCGGGGTCTGGGAGTCGGTCCAGGCGGTGGCGGTGCTGTTGTCGTAGACGGTGGCGGTGTCGGACAGGATGTCACCGCGTGCGGTGGTGGAGGCCGGTAGGGACAGGGAGGTTTCGGTGACCGAGCATGCCTGGCCGACCGTGCGGGTGCGGGAGACCAGGGAGTTGATGCCCACGGTGTCGTTGCGGGCGTACCAGGTGCGGGTGCAGGTCTCGTCGCCGGTGACGGCGGTGTCGCCCTCGTCGTAGACCTTGGTGGGCATGCCGTAGTCGTCGAAGTCGGTGGTGGAGGTGGTGCTGGTGCGCCACTTCGACGCGGTGGTGAGGTAGGTGTGGGTGTAGGTCTTCGCGGTGCGGACGTAGTACGCCTCGATGTCGGCGTACGACTTGTGCTGGGTGGCCGTCTTCTTCAGCCAGGGGTCGTTGACCGTGACCGTCACGGGCGTCGAGCCGTTGTACGTGATCTGCTCGCGCAGTTGGCCGGCGTACGGATCGCTGTCGGTCTGGTCGGCCACGTCAAGGCCGGTGAAGTCGATGCCGGCGACGGAGACGGAACGCGTCGTGCCGTCCTTCTGCTTGTCGCCGTTCATGCCCTGTAGGTAGAGCGACACCGTCTTGGACTGGGTGCCGTCGGAGTCGCCGGTGGTGTCGGTGACCTTGCCGTAGCCGCGCCAGATGGACCAGGTGCGCTCGTCGGAGGGGGTGATCGGGTCGTCGTTGTAGTGCCAGGCCGGAGCGGAGTAGCTGTAGGCGTGCTCGACGTCGACGTTCTGGCCTGTCGGGTCGGAGGAGAGGACCGCCGTCACGCGGTATTTGTGGAACCAGTCGACCGACGATTCGCTGGCGCCGTTGATGTGCCAGTAGGTCGGATAGCAGCTCTTGGTGTCGTTGTCCTCGGCGGCCGGCATGTTGGAGCCGCGGACGCATTCCGGGTCGGAGAGGGTGACCGTGGTGATCGCACCGGTCTCGGATGTCACCGTCTCGATGCGCGGTCGGGTCAGCGGAAGGATGTTGTCAGAGTTGGAGTCGACCCGGTTGACGCGCATCTGATAGCCGAACGTCACCGGGTCCAGGGCGATGTCGGTGCCGTTCTTGCCGGTGTGCTTGATGGACTTCAGCACCAGCGTCTGGTCAGAGGTGTCACCGATGTCGCCGCCGTCCAGGAACGCCTGGGTGAGCGCCCAGGAGTCGACGCCGGTGAAGGCGCTTGACGCGGCCGACCAGGCGTAGGTGTCGATGCCGGTCAGGCGCTTGCGGGTGAAGAAGGCAGGGCTCTTGGCGTCGCAGTCCGCGTCCTTGCCGCAGATGGAGTCGTAGGGGACGTCGGGCCAGTTGTTGGCGGTGGAGTCCTTCAGTGAAGAGCAGTCGGAAGCGGTGCAGCGCTCGTCGTAGGAGAAGGTGACCTTGTCCGAGGTGACACCGCTGAACAAGGTGTCCTTGTTCTGCCCGTAAAGGATCTTGGTGAGGTAGCCGCCCCGGGTGTACGCAGTGGTGGCGGTGTCGGCGCCGTTCTTGGCGTAGTAGTTGGTCTCGGCGGTGTACCAGTACGTCATCGCGTTGCCGAGCGGGTCCTCGACATAGTCCAGGTTCCAGCGCCAGGCTTGGTTGAGGGAGCGGCCGGAGAAGGAGTCGCCCTTGTCGTAGCCGGGCTCGCCGGAGTCGTCGCCGTAGACCGGGACCGTCCACACCGAGTTGGTCCGCTCGGTGTCGGCACCGCTCAGCGTGTTGAGTCCGAAGACGTACTTCGTGCCGTTGCCCGTGATCACCGTCCAGTACTCGCCGTTGTCGTCGCCGTTGTCGGCGCCGGTGGAGTGGGTGACGGTGGACGCGTCGTCGTTGCTGAGCCGCCACACGCCGGTGGTGTCGTCCTTGACCAGTTCGCTGGACTGGCCGTTGAGGACGAGTGAGGCGTTGTCGTACTTCCAGCACTGGTCGTACTTGGTGTCCTGGCCGTCGTCGTCACAGGCGCCGTAGGAGCGCTCGACGTAGGAGGACGTGATGTCGAAGCCCTCACCGACCTGCGTGGACTGGTTGTTCGTGGACGCCGTCTTGCCGTCCGAGCTGCCGGAGTCGTACGACAGCGACAGTGTCGGTGCGGGGCCCGCCGCGGCTGGAGGCGTGCTCAACGGGTAGGAATAGGTGAACGCGCCGGAGGAGCCGCCCGCTTCCCAGGTGGAAGACGACGACAGCGGCGTGGCCGAGTAGTTGCCCGAGCCTGAGGCGGATTCACCGGAGGCCGCGGTCACCGCGAGGACGGTGGCCGAGGAGGAGGTGGCGGCCGACATCTGGGAAGCGCTCAGCGCGCTGGATGTTGCCGTGGAGGTGGAGGCAAGACCCACGGTGGCGGAAACGGACTGGCCGGAGATGTCATTGTGTGAACTGAGCGGCGTCTGCACCCGGCACGCCGTCTTCTCCGGCGTGGTCAGGGCGCACGCGGGCAGTTGGACCAGCTGCAGACGGCCTGACCAGCCGCCGCCGTACGCCGACGCGAATGCCGAGTAGTCCACGCTCACTTCAGCTTTGCCCGGATTGGCGGCAGCTGCCGTGAGCAGAACCCCCTTGATGCCGGCTTCCTCGGCGGCCTTACGGCTCAGGACACGCACCTGCGCCTGGCCCGAGACAGCGTTCTTGCCGCCGGGCTGAGCGATCGTCACGGGCAGTCCGCCGGCCGTGAACTTCGCCTTCCCCTGCCCTGGCACCTGTGCGGTGTCCTCGGCCGCCGTGGGCCAGGACGCCGTCTGCTCCGTCGCTGCCCGCTTGGCCTGCGCGGCGTTGGCGGCCTCGGCTTTGGTGACCGTGGCGCGGGCCTCCTTGGCGCCCAGGCCGGTCACCGCCCGGACCTTACTCACTCGCGGCTTGGCCACCGCGGGCTTACCCAGGCCGCCGCCCGTCGCCGCAGCCGCGACGGGCGTCAGGGCAGTCGGCACGGTCAGGGCCACGGAGAGGGCCACCACGAGCGGCGCCCAACGGACTGGTATTCGGGTACGCACGAAACAACCCCCAGGTGAAGAAGGATCAGGAAAGTCCCAGAGCGGAGCGGGCGGGCTGCACAAGACATCACCACTGCCGCGCGGCAGACCCGGTGACGGCACGGGCCACAGCCCGCGTGATGAGTGATGCCGGCGGAAAGAGGAGCGAGGCGGGCGGCGGCGCCTGCCGCCGCCCGGCCCGTGCGGTGTTGTGCCGGGATCAGTCCCCGACGGTGTTCGCAATCTGGTCCTGGCTGGCCATCGCCCCGGCCCAAACCCGGATATCGGTGATGGATCCAGGCAGATAGTGGCCCCAGGCAGAGTTCGCGAAGCCCTTGCCGACAGCGAAGTCGCCGGATCCGACGACGGCCGTGTAGGCGGTGTCGCCCCCGTTCTGGTTGAGGCCGAGGTAGAGGCTGATCGTGCCGGACTGGGCGTCGTACACGCCGGTCATACGTACCGGGCTGCCCAAAGTGGCCGCCGCGTCGGAGGTGACGCCGGTGAAGGTGCCGTCGGCGTTGAGGCGTCCGAAGTGCCAGACGCCGACCGGGACCGTCTTATCCGTCTCCGGATCGGGATCGGTGTTCTTCAGCTCGTACCAGAAACCCCAGGCGGAACCGTCGGCGCTGCGTTGCCCGACCACCTGAGCGGTGTAACCGATGGTCTTGGCCGCCAAGGCGTCACTGTCCAGTTGCACGGCGGTGGTCGCGGTGAACGAGCCGGTCTCATCCACCAGCGGCCCCGAAGCCGTGGCGGTGTCGTCCGTTCCGTCGAGCACGATCCCCTCACCGTCGAGAGAGGCGCCACCGGCAAGGGCCAGCGAGCGGTCATAACCGGAGTCGCTGTCCGCCAGGGTGGGGCCGCTTGCATCGGCCGGGTTCCAGGAGGCCACCAGCTCGGCTCCCGCGTAACCGTTGGAGTTCTTCAGCCGTGCGTCCGTGGAGACCAGGTCATCGGTCAGCTTGGCCTGCCAGGTCCGGACCTCGTCGATCTGACCGCCAAAGTAGTCGGTGGGAGATCCGGCGGTGTAGAGGGTCCGGCCGATCAGGAAGCTGCCGTTGGCGGCCGTGGGCTGTCCGGTGTCCAGCGCGACCGGGGCCCCCTGCGGCTTGCCGTTGACGTACAACTGGATGGTGTGGGCGTCCGAATCGTAGACGCCGGCCAGATGAGTCCACACACCGAACGGGACCGAGGTCTGGTCGCCGTAGGAACGGATGATGTGCGAGGTTCCGGCGGAGTCGCGCCAGTGCCAGTTGAAGATCCACCCCTTGTAGGAGGTGGAGTAGTAGATCGAGAAGCCCGACGCGGTGGCATCACTGCTCACCTGCGACACGACGGCGTAGTTGTGCGCCGGGGACGAGGCGATGCGGGCCCAGGCCGACACCGTGTAGGAAGCCCGGGTCTCCAGCACCGCGCCGGAGGTCGCCGCGTAGCCCGCCGAACCGTCAAGGGTCAGCCCCGTGTCGGTCACTGGGGTGTTGAGGTCGTTGCCATTGGCGTCCTTGGTGATGACGCCGCGTCTGCCGCGTCCGTCGCGGGAGGCGCCGGAGGAGGAGAGAGTGGCGTTGTCCTGGTCGGCCGTCACCGTCGTCGAGGTGTCGACCGCGACGCCGCTGGCTTCGTCGAAATGCCACTGTCCGACCGGGCCTGAGCCCTCGGCGACCACGAAGTCGATCGCGTTCTGTGCACCCCAGCCGATGGTGTCCATGGCACGTACGTAGATGGTGTACGTACCCGATGCGGTCGGGGTGATATCCCTGCTCACCGTCGCGCCGGAGATCGCGGAGGACCATGAGGTAGCGGTTGACAGCTTGTACTGGTAAGCGGTGTTGGTGTCCCCCGATTGGGGGGTGAACGTGAAGGACGCCTTCACGCCGGGTCCGCCCCCCGGGGCGCAGGCATTGGCCGTGCACTGGGAGTACGGGCCGGCCACCGTAATGCCGGGGGCTTTCGGACGAGTCGAGTCGACCTTGAAGTAGCACCAGCCGGTGGTGGAGGCGTTGGACGCCGAGGAGAGATGACTGTTGTAGCTGTTGTAGTACGAGCGGGTCCAGGACCGGTAGCGGTACAGCGTGCCGTCGGTCAGCGTCGGTGAGGTCGCGTACAGCTTGGTGTTGTCGACGGCGTGACCACTGGTTGGCCGTTCCATCTCGTCGACGGCCTCGGACCAGGAATCAGTGCTGGCGGTGTACTTGTCGACGTCGAAGGCCGCGCGCAGCAGAGCGTCGTCCTCACCGCCCTTGGCGGTCTGCACCGTCGCGGACAACTGCGGGGTCGGGTCCGAGACGATCAGCGGGTCGCTCTTCGTGGTCTCGCACTGCGTACTGGTGCCGGTGACCAGGCCGATCGCGGTGGGCTTGGCCGGGATGCCCACGAAGTCCACATCCAGGATCGCGTCGTCGTCGAAACGCTTCCAGCCATTGGGGTCCGACTCGTCGTGCGCCTTCAACATCAAGGTGAGACGGGAGAAGTCACCGGCCGCGAACTTCTTCACCGTCGAGGTGAGGTTCTCGTTGGTCTCATCCGGATTGTCGTTGAACTCGATCGCCGCGTCCGGCTGGCTCGGATCGCAGGCAGAACCCCGGCCGGCCGAGACATTCCGGTCGACCATCAGGTCCCAGTTCGCTGTCGGGCCCGGCCAGGTCGTGGACGACGAGATGTTCCCGGTACGCACCAGGTCCACCCAAGTCGGCTCACAGGACATCGAGAACCGCTCCGTGACCCGGAAAGTCGCATCCAGGACCTGCTTGCCCGCCAGCTTGCTCGGCGAGAACTCGAAGTACATCCGGTTCTTGTAGCCCGAACCACAGTAGTAGGCGTAACCGCCGGTCACATAGGTACCGCAGTAGCCAACGCCCTTGCCGTCGTCGCCACCGGAGAAGTTGTAGAACTTGTCCCCGTCGGACGACAGCAGCGTGCGCTCCGACTCGCTCAGGGACACATCCGGGTCGATGTACAGCGGATACACCGTGTCCGCGCCGGTCAGCAGCTTCGCGTCCGGCACCACCGTCACCGAATCCGCGTCCGCCGACACCGGCAACATCAGGGAGGCGTCACCGTCGCTCGGGCCCGCCGTTGGGTCTCCCGATGCCTCACCGGACCCGTCCTCGGCTGCCGCAGGCTCATCATCCACCGACGCCAGGCGGAACGAAGCCTGCGACGCGGTCTCCGACGAGGAAGCCGGGTCACCTGCGGAGTCCCACATCTGCGCAGCCGGAGCGCGGAAGACCGTGTTGCCATTGGCGTCCACCGCGGACAGGCCACCACCCCCGTCCCGCACGGTGAGACCGTCGGCACGCATGGAGAAGTCGAGCTTCTTCAACTCCGGGTTGGCGGCCGCGTCCGCGCTCTTGACCACCAGCACCTGCCGGATGCCCTCAACGGTGGCGATCATCCGCAAGTCCACACCCGGCAGCACGTCCGCATACAGCGCGGAGGCACCGTCCAGCACCGGCTCCGGAAGCCTCCCGGGCCAGCCCAAAAAGAGTGACGCCCCGCCTTCGGACAGCGTCACCAGACCGGCGCCATCGCCACCGCCGGACAGCGAGATGCCCAGCACCGCGGCCTTCGGCCCGATCGAACCGTCCGCTCGCCGCTCCAGCGTCGCGTCCGGGGTTGCCCACGAACCGTCAGCGAGCTCGGCCCGTACGGGAACTGCCGACTGCACCAACTTGAAGGTCAGTCCGTCAGGGTTCGCGTACGTCGTCGAGTACTCGGTGCGCTGGCCCACCACCTCGACCCGCTCCCCGGACTCGGCCGCCTGCGCCGAAGCGGCCTGTGCCTCCGACGTCGCGTCCGCGTGAGCAGCCGGCGCCGACACACCCACACCCAACACCGGCAGCCCCGCCAGCAACGCTGTCACCGCCACCGCCGAGAGGACCCGTCTTGCACCCCGCCCGTCGTGTCCGGCGTATTTGCTATGTCTCTCGTGCACACCGACATCACGGTGCGACACACCCCACCCCATAGCCCCCACCCCACCCTTAAAAGATCTTTACAGGGTGAAGATTTAAGTCGTCACACCGCCGCAAGTCAACGCTTTCGAACTGCCAAGATTGGCAGGAGCAGATCACGGCTTGAATCGAGCCAACCTCGACACTCACAGGGAATTCACAGATCAGGAGGGGGTTGAGACCGACTCTCTCCAACTGGGCCGAAGCCTTCGACCAGCGGTCTGTGACCGACGCGATTTCGAACCGGCTCAACCTTGGCGCCGGGGCTCCTGTCCTCACGGTTCCGCGCTGGTTGCCGTTGACTGTTGGATATACGGACTTGGTCAGCCAGGCCATCATTGCGATCGCGCATCGCGTGGTGCTTGCCCCGTTGACTCGGACTCGCAAACTCCGTCTGCCGGGTGCTGTCGAAGGGGACCCCTATCTGGGCGGACCGCTATACGACTACTTGGGGTTTGGCGTGAGGCCCCTGCGTCTGTCTTGGCACTTGTCCCCCATCGCAGACCTAAGCCGAAGATGGACGGCGCGATCTTCCGCTCCGCCGCCGCCCTCGGCATGGACGCGGTCCTGCTCTCCCCGGACTGTGCGGACCCCCTGTACCGCCGCAGCGTGAAGGTCTCCATGGGCGCCGTCTTCGCGGTCCCGTACGCCCGTCTCGACGCCTGGCCCAAGGGCCTGGAGTCGGTCCGCGACGCCGGCTTCAACCTTCTCGCCCTCACCCCCGACGAGAAGGCGAAGTCCCTCGATGAGGCGGCCCCGCACCGCATGGACCGGGTCGCGCTGATGCTCGGCGCGGAGGGCGACGGCCTGTCCACGAAGGCCCTGATGGCGGCGGACGAGTGGGTCCGCATCCCGATGGCCCACGGCGTCGACTCGCTCAACGTGGGCGCGGCAGCGGCCGTCGCCTTCTACGCGGTGGCGACGGGCCGCCCACAGCCCTAGTCCGTTCTGGGGCCTGCCCGAAGATTCCCGCCCGACGGACCCTAGAGCCGACTTGATCGGCCCGACAACGCCTAGCCGTCCTGCTGAAGCTCACTCCGATACTGCTGCTGCATCAGATCCCCTGTGGGCGGCGGCTCGAACGACTGCTCCTGCCGTACGACCTCCCGTACGCCACCGTCGTCTTCGAGGCTGCGCGCCGGACCCTGACACCCTTGCGCCGCCGCGATCCCCAGCGCGACCAGCAACGTCACCACGACGAACACGAAGAGCCGCTGACGCAACAGCCGCGGATTGGCGGGCCGTCGGCCGGTACCGGTGGTCCGGGGTGCCGGACGCCCGGTACCACTGCGGGGCGTCGGCCTGCTGCCGGAGCGACCGGTGTTCCGCGGGGGAGCGGGACGCGCCCCCGACCGTGGACCGCTGCCGCCACCGTTCGTTCCGCCCGTCCGGGGCGGGGGAGTGCCCTGCGGACGCCGCTGGGTGCGCTGCTCGGCGTACTGCTCGGCGAGCCGCCCCGTCGGCCGGTCGGGATCGGTGCGCGGCGCGGGCGGCCGGACATCGGCCATCCCCTGTGCCTCGCGGGAGGCGATCTCCTTGAGCCGCAGGGACAGTTGGAGCGTGCTCGGCCGCTCCTCCGGGTCCTTCGCCAGACATGCCCGTACGAGGGGGGCCAGCGCGTCCGGAACGCCGTGCAGTTGGGGTTCCTCGTGCACGACCCTGTAGAGCATCACTTCGGAACTGCCGTGCCCGAAGGGAGAGTCCTGGGTCGCCGCGTAGGCGAGCGTGGCACCCAGTGCGAACACGTCCGTGGCAGGAGTGACGGCGGCCCCGCGCACCTGCTCGGGCGCGAGGAAGCCCGGCGACCCGACAGCCGTACCGACATGCGTGAGTGTGCTCGCCCCCGTCGCCCAGGCGATCCCGAAGTCGATGATCCGCGGCCCCTTCGGGGACAGCAGAATGTTGGACGGCTTGATGTCCCGGTGTACGACACCGGCCTCGTGCACCGCGACGAGCCCCTCGGAGAGGGCGGCACCCACGGAGGCCACATTGGCGGCGGCCATCGGCCCGTCGTCGGCGACCTTGTCGTGCAGGGAGGGCCCGGGAACGTACTGCGTGGCGAACCACGGCCGGTCCGCCTCCAGATCCGCCGCGACGAGCCGCGCCGTACACCCGCCACGAATCCGCCGCGCGGCCGAGACCTCGCGTGCGAACCGCGACCGGAACTCCTGATCCTCCGCCAGATCCGGCCGGATCACCTTCAATGCGACCCGCTGCCCACGCCGGTCGGAGCCCAGGTAGACCACGCCCATACCACCCGCGCCGAGCCGTCTGTGAAGCCTGAACGAGCCGACGACACGCGGGTCCTCGCGCCTCAGGCGCATCATCGCCATGTCCATCCCCGCTGCCCGGTCCGTTTGACGAGCCACAGCTTACGTTTACGCGGCCGGTGGCGCGCAGAGGCCGCGCCCTCTCGGCCCGATCGATTGTCAGTGCCGGGTGGGAAACTTGAAAGGTGGTCAGGGAGCGTGTGAACAGTACGGCTTTGGGCTGGCTGTGACCCCAACCATCCGTCGCAGAAGGGGGATTGAACCCGTGAAGGGTGACCGAGTGGAGATAGTCGTGGACGCCGGGGACACGACGCGTACGTACGAGGTGGTGGCCAGCAGGGCAGGTCGCAGGGTGGAGACCGCGGTCCGTCGAGGTGTCGTGGAAGTGAGCGAAGTCACCCGAAGCGGATCAGTGGTGCGTACCGCCCGCTTCATGGCGACCCGGGTGCTGGCGCTGGTGGAGCAGCCGGTCCCCAGGGAGGACAGCTCGGAACAGTCGGGATAGCCGGGGCAGAGCGGACACCCCTCCGGGAAGACCCTGAGGCGCAGGACCTGGTCTCCACCCAGGGGAGTACTCCGCAGGTCATCGGTCATCCTCCGGGAGGCCCGCCAATCGGTACGAGGGCATGACGACCCACCGGCGCCGAACGCCTAGATTTGTTGTCAAGCGGCGGGTGCAGCACTCGTCCCCCGAGGTCAGACACTCGCCGCTGCCAACCACAACAGAAGCTCGGTCAGGAGAGGACCATGGCCCACACGGCATCGCGGACAGTGATTCGCACGCAGGGACGCAAGGCATACGCCGCCGCGTTCGGCACCCGCCGCCAGGGTCAGCGCCACCCATTGGTGGCGACAGCGATGGTCCTCCCCCTGGCGGCCCTGCTCGTAGTCGTCTTCGGCGGCTGGGAAGCAGTGGTCACACAAGCGTCGTCCGTGGGCGTGATGCTGGGGCGCTGAGCGGCGCCCCAGGCCCGGAAGAGCGGTCCGGGCGGGGACATCCGGCCATGAAACCCCGTGGGGACGGGGGTGCGGCGGACGGCAAAAAATGCCCGCGCAGCTGGGGAGCTGCGCGGGCATTGCCGCGTCTTGTGCCTAAACCGGCACCGCTCTCGCGGACCAAATTGATCGCCGTCGTGGTTCCTCAATTGATGGTTGCGGTTCAGGGCCCTTCGGTGCCTGCGTACGCTCACAGGGAGCCGTCGTACTTCAGGGGGAGTCGTGACCGTAGACGTGCTGACCGCGTTGGCAGTCAAGGCGCGGGGCGCGGCCCACGCAGGGTGTGTCTGCGCGCACCCCGACACCGTGCTCGCCGACCGGCAGGACGGGACCGTCGTCCGTCACGGTGACACCGTCGCCAAGGCGCACGCACCCGGCACGGACCCGGGGGAGCTAGCCAGCCGCCTGGCGGTCGCCGCGCACCCCGCCCTCACTGACACCCTCCTCGCGCCGCTGCGCCCGACGCCCGTCGACCTCCACGGCCGGCTGGTGACCTTCTGGCCGTACGGCACCCCCGTGGACCCGGAGAACCCAGAGGCGGCCCCGTGGGAGGACGCCGCCACGCTGCTGGCCCGCCTGCACCAGGCACCCGCGCCGGACGGACTGCCGCCCATGCGCGGCCCCGCGAAGGCGGCCCGCGCGATCGCCCGGCTCAGGGCGGTGGGCCCGCACCCGGCGGCCACCCCGGTTCTGCGCGCCTGGTCGGCCCTCCCGGCCTGGGCCCGCGCGGAAGCCTCCATGCCGGACGCGTCGACCCTCTGTCACGGGGACCTCCACCTCGGACAGCTCGTACGCCACCCTGCTGCGACGGGCCCATGGCTTCTCATCGACGTGGACGACCTCGGCGTGGGCGTCCCGGCCTGGGACCTGGCCCGCCCGGCCGCCTGGTACGCCTGCGGCCTGCTCCCGCCGGAGGAGTGGACCCGCTTCCTGATCGCCTACCGGCACGCGGGCGGCCCGGCCGTACCCGCCCACGGAGACCCCTGGCCCGCGCTGGACGTCGCGGCCCGCGCTCTCACCGTGCAGACGGCGGCGCTGGCGATCGCCAAGTCCGCTGCGGAGGCCCGCCCGTTGGACGAGGTGGAGCAGGCCGTGATCGACGCCTGTGACCGAATGAGCGGCGCCCCGCCCGAGTTGGTGCACGATTTCGCGAAGTAGGGTGCAACCGACCGAAGCCGGGCAGTGTCTGTCCTGGCGGAAGCAGTACCGACGGCGAGGAGTTGAGCCGAGCATGCAGTGTCCGAAGTGCCATGCGCCGATGCACACGTACAACCGCAACGGCATCCAGATCGAGCAGTGCAGCGGTTGCCGCGGGATATTTCTCGACTACGGCGAGCTGGAGTCGCTGACCCGCATGGAGTCCCAGTGGTCGCAGCCCGCGCCGCCGCCCCAGGCCGGCCCGTACCAGGGCGCGCCCGCGCCGGCCTGGGGCGCCCCGCAGCACGGCGGTCACGGAGGCCACGGCGGTCACTACGGCGGCCACCGCCAGAAGAGCTTCGGCCGCATGCTGTTCTCGTCCTGAGACTCCCGGGACCCCTTGGGTCCTGACACGACGAAGCCCCCGACCGTACGAGACGGCCGGGGGCTTCGGGCGGTGCGCGATACTGGGATTGAACCAGTGACCTCTTCCGTGTCAGGGAAGCGCTCTCCCGCTGAGCTAATCGCGCAGGTCACGCGGCCTGAACCACGCTTACTGCTGTGCTGCGTGCGCGATACTGGGATTGAACCAGTGACCTCTTCCGTGTCAGGGAAGCGCTCTCCCGCTGAGCTAATCGCGCGGGGATCCTTACGGACCGAGTCCTTGCGGACCAGTGGACGATACTGGGATTGAACCAGTGACCTCTTCCGTGTCAGGGAAGCGCTCTCCCGCTGAGCTAATCGTCCTTGGAGGTGGAGACGGGATTTGAACCCGTGTAGACGGCTTTGCAGGCCGTTGCCTCGCCTCTCGGCCACTCCACCAGGAGTGCGGGGGTTCGGGAAGAGCCCCCACGTCCTGCGAGCGGACGACCAGGTTCGAACTGGCGACCTCAACCTTGGCAAGGTTGCGCTCTACCAACTGAGCTACGTCCGCTTGTCGTTTCCGCTCGGCTTGCGCGTCACGGCGACGTGTTGAACTCTAGCGGATTCCGGGGCCAGCACAAAAACGCGTTTGTGCAGCGTGCTGCGGTACGTCCGCTCCACGGGACAGGGCCGGGCCACCCGCAGGTCACCCGCCCTAGACTCGACCGTGTGCTCGACCTCCCTCCTCTCGCCCGCTTCGGTGGCCTCGTCGCGACCGGTCTCGCCGATGTGACCAGCGACCCATCGGCGCTGGACTCCACCGGCTTCTGGGCCGTGTCCGCCGACTTCGAGGGACGGCTCGTCTGCGCCCGTTTCCGGGACGTACGGGACGAGCCCGTGCCGGCGCCGGTGCCCGGGCAGTGGCGGGGGCCCGCGACCGGTGACTGGAAGTCGTCGCTCGACCGCGCCGCGTACATCGAAGGCGTACGCCGTATTCGCGCGCACATAGCAGCAGGCGAGGTCTATCAGGCGAACCTCTGCCGCGTACTGTCCGCGCCCGTCGCCCCCGACGCCGACGTGGACGCGCTCACCGCCCTGCTCGCGCGCGGCAACCCGGCGCCGTACGCCGGAACGATCCGGCTGCCCGGCCACGGCGTCGAGATAGCCACCGCGTCCCCCGAACTCTTCCTGCGCCGCGCGGGCCGGATCGTCGAATCGGGCCCGATCAAGGGCACCGGACGCACCGAAGGGGACCTCCTGGAGAAGGACTACGCCGAGAACGTGATGATCGTGGACCTGGTCCGCAACGACATCGGCAAGGTCTGCGCCACCGGCAGCGTGACCGTGCCCGACCTGTGCGTCGTCGAGAAACACCCGGGTCTGGTCCACCTCGTCTCCACCGTCCACGGCGAACTGCGTGAGGACGCGGGCTGGCCGGAGCTCCTCTCCGCCGCCTTCCCGCCCGGTTCCGTGACCGGCGCCCCCAAGTCCAGCGCCCTGCGCATCATCGACGCCCTGGAGACCGCGCCGCGCGGCCCCTACTGCGGAGGCATCGGCTGGGTCGACGCCGACCGTGGCACCGCGGAGCTCGCGGTCGGCATCCGTACCTTCTGGATCGACCGGGAGCAAGGGGTTCTGCGGTTCGGCACGGGTGCGGGCATCACCTGGGGATCCGACCCGGAGGGGGAGTGGCGGGAGACCGAGCTGAAGGCAGCCAGGCTCCTCGCGGTAGCGTCGGGGGAGTACGAGGCAGGTGGGGGACCCTGACGTGCTGTGTCCACCCGGGGGACGCCGCACCGGACAGCGGCTCCGCCGCGCGCCGGACCCCCGGCCGGACCATCACGTCGAACGACGGACCCGGCACTTTCCAGCGAGGTGGAATTCAGTGAAGCTCTGGCTCGACGGCGGGCTGCAGGACATCGAGGCCGCCCGCGTCTCCGTTTTCGACCACGGACTGACCGTGGGCGACGGCATCTTCGAGACCGTGAAGGCGCTCGAAGGACGGCCGTTCGCGCTGACCCGTCACCTCGACCGGCTGGCCCGCTCGGCGCGCGGCCTCGGCCTGCCCGAGCCCGACCTCGACGAGGTGCGCCGCGCCTGCGCCGCCGTCCTGGACGCCAATCCGATGCCGCTCGGCCGGCTGCGGATCACGTACACCGGCGGCCACGGCCCGCTCGGTTCCGACCGCGGCGAGCATGGCCCGACCCTGGTCGTCGCCCTCGGCGAGTCCGGCAGGCGACCCGACTCCACAGCCGCGATCACCGTCCCCTGGACCCGCAACGAGCGTGGCGCCCTGACCGGCCTCAAGACCACCTCGTACGCCGAGAACGTCGTCGCCCTGGCCCGCGCGCGCGAACAGGGCGCGTCCGAGGCGCTGTTCGCCAACACGGTGGGCCAGTTGTGCGAGGGCACGGGGTCGAACGTCTTCGTCGTCCTCGACGGCGAGATCCACACCCCGCCGGTCGCCTCCGGTTGCCTCGCCGGCATCACGCGCGCGCTCACCGTCGAGTGGACGGGCGCCAAGGAGACCGACCTGCCGCTGGACGTCCTGGAATCCGCCGAGGAGATCTTCCTGACCTCCACGCTCCGGGATGTGCAGGCCGTTCAGCGGGTCGACACCCGCGAACTCCCGGGCGCGCCGGGCCCGGTGACCGCCAAGGCGATGCGGATCTTCGACGAGCGGGCCGGGAACGATCTCGACCCGTAGGACCCTTGTAGGGCATCCGTAGGACCTCCACGTCGCGGAAACCTGGATGACGGCAGGCCGCAGGGCGGGTAGAACACCCATGATGACCACCACCCTGCGGCCGACCGAGCCGCTCCAGCACGCCGCCGACGGGACGCGTTCGCGTCGCTACCAAGTGTGTGTGAACAGTCGCCCCGTGGGCGCCATACATCTCGCGACGCACCCCGTCTTCGGGTCGGCCGTCGCCCAGATCCGCGAGCTCCGTATCGAGGAGCCGGACCGTGGACGCGGCCGGGGCACGGTGGCCGCGCTCGCCGCGGAGGAGGTGGCGCGCGGCTGGGGCTGCGAGCGGATCCAGACGTCGGTCCCCTCCGGCGCCGAGGCCGGACTCCGGCTCACCAAGGCGCTCGGGTACGTCACCCTCAACCGCTGGATGGAGAAGGCGCTCGGTGGGACCCCGCCCGAACTGCCCGCGGGCAGCCGTGCCCGCCCCATGACGCAGGCCGAGTACGGGCCCTGGGACCGGGAGGGCAGGGAGGGCTACGCACAGGACTGGATCGCCCGTGGTGTGCCGGAGGCGGAGGCGTACGCCCAGTCGCACCAGAGTCACGATCAGTTGCTGCCGCAGGGGCTCGCCACCGAGAACATGCTGGTCAGCGTCCTGGAACACGAAGACAACCTGGTCGGCGACCTGTGGCTGGGCGAGCGCGAAGGAAGCGCCTTCATCTACAACGTCGAGGTCCGCGAGGCACATCGCGGCAAAGGGCACGGTCGTACGCTCATGCTGCTGGCCGAGGCCCAGGCGGTGATCGCCGGGAGGCCCCGCATCGCCCTCAATGTCTTCGCGGGCAACACCCCGGCCGAACGGCTCTACGAGTCGCTCGGCTACGAGACGACGATGCACCACCTCTACAAGAGCCTGTTGTAGCAGCAGGCAACATGAACCTGTTGTAGCAGCAGGCACCAGGCAGCAGGCACCAGGCAGCGGGCACCAGGCAGCAGGAGACTGCCGCAGGAGTTATGCCTCCTGCTCGGCCAGCAGTCGGTCGGTGATCTCCTCGATGCGTTCGCGCAGGCCTTCCTGGCTCTTGCCGCCGTCGAGGCGTTCGCCGCCGATGACGTACGTCGGGGTGCCGGTCACGCCGATGGCCTTGCCCTCGGCCTGGTCGGCGTCGACGATCAGGATGTGCCGGCCGTCGATCAGGGCGGTGTCGAACTCCTCGGCGTCCAGGCCGAGTTCACGGGCCACCTCGACCAGGAAGGGTTCGCCCTGACGGTTCAGTTCCTCGACACGGCCGAGCACGGCCTCGATGTACGGCCACGCCTGCCCCTGCTCTGTGGCCTCCTCGGCGGCCTGCGCCGCGGCGAACGCGTGCTTGTGCTTCTCCAGCGGGAAGTGCCGCAGCCGCAGCTCCAGACGGTCGCCGTAGCGGGCGCGCAGTGCGCGCAGGTCGTCGAGGGCGCTGCGGCAGTCGGGGCACTGCAGTTCGCACCAGACGTCGAGAACGGCGGCCGGACGTGCGGATGAGGAGTCGTTCATGGACACCAGTCTTCCAGCCCCGGCGCGGGCACCCCAACCGGGACCGATGAGGGCCGCCGCCTGCGCACTCCGACCGGGACCTGGGGAGGACGCCGACCCCGAGATCTCCCTGAGGTCCGCCCAGGGCATGGCATATCGGGCGCCGCACGGTGCAGGATGGATGGGGACGAACCGACTTCGCCCGACCGAGCCCCTGCCTGGAGGACCGGATGATTGCCGAGACCGTCTGTTCCGCCGTCTCCGCGGCAGGCCTGGGTATTGCCGCGGTCACCGCCTACCGCAAGCGTTTCCTCGCGGCCACGCGCATTGCCGCCTACTCACTCGTGCCTGTCGGCCTGGTGATGACCGGGGTCGTCGGCTGGATCGCCGACACGGCGTTCAGCCCGACCGCGTGGGCGGGCTTCGTCGTGCTCGGCGGCGCCTGGCTGCTGTTCATGACCACACGCGCCGTGGAGCGGCGCGGCGGCGGGACCCGCAAGGAACGCAAGGCGGCACGGGCCGCCCAGCGCGAGGCGGTGGCCCCCGCGGCCTCGGCGCCCTCGCTGGGCCCAGCCGCGCGCCCCGCTGCCCGGCCCGCGGCGACACCTCGCGCCACCGGTTCCGGGGACGACTTCACCGACATCGAGGCCATCCTGAAGAAACACGGCATATGACCGGGCTATGACCGACTGAAACGACACAGAGGCCTCACGCAGTGCGCGTAACCGGTCACGTTCGAGCGTCGTCATCACGTGATCCGGCGAACTCCCGTATTTTCCGGGCGTGTTGATCGCGTAGGGGGTGCTCCCTGCGTCATCATCGCCCGCGAGATGCTGGACACAACACAGAGCGACACCGCCGCCCCGCCCGAGGAGCGGCGTGGTTGTCTCTTCGCGCTCTCCCAGCCACCGCTGATGATCTTCCTTGCGGTGATCGGCTGTCTCCTGCTCATGGCTTCGCTGCACGACCTGCTGCTGCTCTGAGCCGTACACGGAGCCCCTGGCGTCACCCGCCGAGGGCTCCGTCAACCCGCCGCATCTCGGGTCCGAGCCCGCGGGGATACGCCTGTTTCCTTGCGCTGAGACTGGAGCGGCGCGCCCGTCAGCCCGCCGCCTCCTTGCGGCGTGCGCGGTACGCGGCCACGTGGAGGCGGTTTCCGCAGGTGCGGCTGTCGCAGTAACGGCGGGAGCGGTTGCGGGACAGGTCGACGAAGGCGCGCCTGCAGTCCGGGGCCTCGCAGCGCCGGAGTCTCTCCTGCTCCCCCGCCACCACGAAGAAGGCCAGCGCCATCCCGCAGTCGGCCGCGAGGTGGTCGGCGATCGAGGCGCCCGGCGCGAAGTAGTGCACGTGCCAGTCGTAGCCGTCGTGGTCGGTGAGCCGGGGCGTGGTGCCCGCGGCGGCGATCAGCTCGTTGATGAGGCCGGCGGCGAACCGCGGATCGGCGGAGGCGAAGATCCGGGAGAACCGGTCGCGGATCCTGTGCACGGCCGCGAGGTCGTACTCCGACAGCACGCCGACATCGCTGATCTCGTGCTTTCCTACGAAATCGGCGAGGGCCGCGACATTCGCGAGGCCGTCGTCGGTCGCGTGGTCCTCCGGCGCGGTGTTCACCAGATCCACCACGGCGTCGAGGGCACACCGGGTGTCGTGGGTGATCAGCACGTTTCGCTCCCTGGCCTGGGGGTCGGGCCGGCGCCCGCCCGATGCTGGCCGATGGTAGTGGCTTCACGGCGCGGGGGAGGGGTGCCTGTCCGGCCGGGGCTGTGCCAGGGGCAGCCGGGGTTGGCCGGCGCGGTCCCCGGCGGCTTGCCGGGCAACGCGCACAGGCGCCGCCCCCGCGGAGATCCGCGGCGACGGCGCCGGTGTGTTCCCTATTCGGTTGTCCAGGCCCGAGCCGTCTCCCCGAGTGGACGGCGCCGGGCGGCTCTGAGGTATCTCGTCAGCTCTCGGCCAGGATGTGTGAGAGCTCGGTGTCGAGATCGAAGTGCCGGTGTTCCGTGCCGGGGGGCACGGCGGCGTCCGTTCGCTTCAGGAACGACTCCAGGGCCCTCGCGGGGGCCTCGAGCAGGGCTTCGCCCTCTGGGGAGCTCAGGGCGATGCATACGACGCCCTGGCCATGGCTCCGGGACGGCCAGACTCGGACGTCGCCGGTACCGGTGGGCCTGTGCAGGCCCTCGGCGAGGAGGTCGCGGGCGAACACCCACTCGACGGTTTCCTCGGCTCCGGTGTGGAAGGTGGCGTGCACGGCGTAGGGATCGGCCGTGTCATACCGCAGTCCTGCGGGAACAGGCAGTGAGGACTCGCTCGACACAACGAGGCGCAGGTGCAGCTCGCAGCTGACCGTGGTGTTCATAAGCGCCAGGGCCTTTCGCTCAGTGTGCGCTCGGGGATTCGCACGTCGGCGAAATCGACATGCCACCTACGGTGCCGTTGTAAACCCCTCTGAGTGTTTTGCGTGCCTTTACGTAACTCATCCGGCCGAGAGCTCGTTCGCCGGATAGGACCATTCCGGTGACTGGTTTCTCTCGGGTAGGGTTTGGCCGTATGAATACGGGGAGTGACGAGTCGGGCGAGATCGCCATGGCTGATGACGAGACGAAGGCCGAGCGGGCGCTCGGTTCACGGGCACCGCATTTCATCAAGGCACGTCGAGCGCTGCATCTGAGCTGGCAGGTGGGCGTTTTCATCGTGGGGCTCGCGGTGGTCGGCGCGGGTGTGATCATGCTTCCGCTGCCGGGGCCCGGCTGGCTGGTGATCTTCGGCGGCATGGCGATCTGGGCGACCGAGTTCGTCTGGGCGCAGCTCGTGCTCCGCTGGACGAAACGCAAAGTGACCGAGGCGACGCAGCGCGCGCTCGACCCCGAGGTGCGGCGCCGCAACATCATCCTCACGACGATCGGGCTCGTGATCATCGTGGCCCTCGGCGCCGTCTACGTCTGGAAGTTCGGCTTCGAGATGCCCTGGAACATCAAGGAGTGACGGTGTGCTCGGGGGGCCTCTGGTGACCCCTCGGCCGGTCGGAGCCACCCTCTGACATGGGGTAATGTTCTCCGTGCGCCCGGGCGATTAGCTCAGCGGGAGAGCGCTTCGTTCACACCGAAGAGGTCACTGGTTCGATCCCAGTATCGCCCACCACCGCGTTAGGCGGCCCATCTCCACGTGCGACGTGGACCGGGTCGCCTTCGTCGTTTCTGCCTGAGTGAGTGCTGTCCCGGCGGTGGTGCCTCCGGGGGCAAGGCCGGGCCGGGGGTGGGGGGCGCTGGAGTCGGCCGTGATGTGCGGAGGGACGCGAGCCCCTCACTCCTGTAGGCGCCGGTGCTCGGTGAGCACGCCGCCGGGGTGCCGATTGCCACACTCCGTGTGCCCGGCACCTGCCGTGGCGAACCCGTATCGCGCTGTCGACACCTGTCTCTCGGCCACATTCCTGAAGCGGCCACCGCTTGGCCGTCCCGTCGCGTTCGGCGGGTCGACCGCGCCCACCTCGGAGTCCTCCGCATCCTGTGCCGGCAAGCGCTCACCTGAAACGATTCATGCGGCGGTGGAACAGCGATGCCGTGGGGAAGCCCGACTGTGAGCGGTTCCGGGAGGGGGGCGGCGGCGACCGACTTTCAGGTCTATGTCGTCTTTTGGGGGAAGTGTCAGTCCCGGGCGGTGGATGGAAATCCGCCGGACGTATTCCAGAACGCCGTGGGATTTCTTCGGAAGTACGACAAGAGAAGTGTGCTGCTCCGCTTCAAGCCCCAAAGGGAAACATCTCCGAGTACCCGTCAGATCCAACACCATGTCACTTGTCACCGATAAGAAGGCATTTGAGGAATCCGGCAACAAGCCCGAACAGTGCTGGACCTGGGACGAGCATTTCGCCACCCTCTGTTGCTGCGTCAGAACAGGCCCTGTCAGCGCATCCTCCCCACCACCTCCCGCACCCGCCGCGCGTCCCGGATCCGCCGCTCGTAGGTCGCCCCCAGTGTGAGCAGCAGCAGACCGGCGAGTGCGGGAGGCGCCCAACGGGGGAGTGCGCCGGCCACCTGTGCGATGTACGGGGCGAGTTCGTGCAGCGCGTCCAAGGCGAGCACCGTGCCGCCCAGCACGAGCGGCGCCTGGAGTCGGTGCCGGGCGCCCACGAGGGTGACGGCGAGCGCGGCCGCGCCGAGCAGCAGCGGGCGCAGCCAGTGCGCGTCGCCCCACGCCGCGAAGAGGCTCGGCACGAGAGTGACGGAGAGGCCCGGTCCGTACGCCGTCCACGACGAGAGCCGGGTGTCCTTGCGGCGCCTGATCACCCCGACGAGCAGCGCCGGGACGGTCACCGGAAGGGTGTACGCCTCCGGCGATCCGACGTCCCAGGACGCCAGGCGCACCCAGGTGGCCAGCACGAACAGCGCGGCGGCCGCGTAACCGACAGAGCGCCGGTCCTCTCGTACGGTCGTGCCCGCGGCGATCACTCCGCAGAGGGCCAGGACCAGGGCCAGCATCGGCGGATCGGTGACCGTCAGTCCGACGGCGAGCAGCGCGGCCGTGGCTCCGGTGATCTCCATGGACACGGTCGTCGGGGAGGCCCCGAGGCGCGCGGCGAGCAGCATGGCGGCGACGGGCACCACGAGGACCAGCAGCGCGGTCTGCTGCGGCTGCCAGCCGAGGGCTGCTCCGACGGCGCAGGTGAGGGCGGTGGCGTAGCTGAGCGAAGCCGGTGCGGCGATCGGGCCGAGGCGCGGTTGCCGGGCGGCGACCGCGAACAGGGCCGTCAGCGTGGCCAGCACGCTCAGAGTCGCCGGCCTGGAGGCAAGGGCGAGGAAGGCGAGGCTGAGAGAAGTGAGGAGGGAGAGACAGAGGGCGACGAGAGGTGCGGGCCCGGAGAGCGTCGGGAGCCGCGGGGACTCGAAGGAGCACGCCACGAGAGCCACGGTCACCAGGAGCTGCGCCGACAGACCTGCCGCATAGGGGAGTTCAAAAGTCGCGGGGATGATGAGCGCCGTCGCCCAGGCCGACGTCAGTGCGCCCGTCAGAGCCTGCGGGCGCCAGGTCGTGCCACGGGCCGCCACCGCCAGAACGCCGGCTACGAGCGCGAGGACGAGAGGTGCCGTGGCCGCGTTCGGGGGCCAGGGCAGATTGTCGGTCGTCACCGCGTCGCGGGCGTTCGCCGGCGAGCCGGTCCACACCCGCTGGGCCCAGTCGACCGGGCCCAGGAGGGCGACGGCGACCGTGGACAGCGCCCACAGCACCGCGACGGCCTGCACACCGGCCGAGGCCCAGGCGAGACCGTGCCGTACGGGCTCGGGCAGACGGGTGCGCATGACCGCCAACAGGGCGACACCGCACACCAGATAGGCGGGAACCGTCCAGGCTTCGGGCAGCGACGAGCGCAGGACGCCACCGGCCCCGGCGACCGAGATCAGGCCGCCGGTCAGCGCGATGCCGGTGCCGACGCGCGGCTTCGGGGCGTGCCACGCCGCCGTCAGGGCGATCGCCGCTGCGAAGAGGAGGAGCGCCGCCGCACGGGCGACGGCGCTCGGGCCGGAGGCCGTCCAGGACAGCCAGCCGGCGGCAAAGGTGCCCCAGCCGCCCATGACGTACGCGCCCACGGTGGCGACGACGCGTACGGACTTCATGGGTGACCGGAGGGCGAGGGCCGTGTCGAACGCGGCCGTCAGCAGCAGCGCGGCCGTGACGGTGTGGGCGCCCGCGTCGGCTGCGCCCGCCCCGAGGAGCAGCGGGAGCTGGGCCGTCGCCGTCGCGAGCGGCAGCGGCAGGTGCAGTGGGCCGGCCTCCGGCGACGAGTGCAGCGCACCGAGGGTCAGCCCGTACGCCGCCCACGTCAGGGCAAGCACCGCCGACGCCACGGCCGCGTACCCGAGGCCGTCCGTCCCCGGGAGCGCCACCTCGTACAGCGCGTAGGCGTCAAGGACCGTCAGTGCGAGACCCAGTCCCGCCACCGACTCGGCGGTCGAGCGCAGCCCCCGCTTGAGGAGCGGCGCGGGTGCGCCGAGCGCGGCCAGTGTCACCGCGCCCAGCACCAGAGCCCGCCCGGCGATCCCCAGGTGACCCCAGCTGACCACGGTGAAAGCGATTGCGGCGATGGTCAGCAGGATGCCGCCGAGGATCAGGAGCACGTTCTGGACGCTGGGTGTCGTGGTCTCCGGCCGGCGTACGGTGGCGGGCCGGGGCGCGGGTACCGGATACAGCGCGTGGATCAGCCACGCGCGGCGGGCCAGCAACTGGGCCCGGCGGGCGTCGAGTTGCCGCAGCTCGGTGTCGAGGAACCGCAACTCCTCGGCCGGGGGCGGGATATGGGTCATGTCGAGGAGTGTGGTCCCGGTCACGCTTCCCGGCATGAGCGCGCGTACTCAGGCGGTACTCATCTCCCGGGCGGGCACACTCCGTACATGGACTGGAGCCATTACCGTTTCCACAGCGTGTGGGACCTGCCCGCGCCGCCCGCCGAGGTGTACGTCGCCCTGGAGCAGGCCGAGCAGTATCCGCGTTGGTGGCCGCAGGTGCGCGAGGTGACCCGCATCGACGACCACAGCGGTGTCATCCGGATCCGCTCGACCCTGCCGTACGACATGACGTTCACCGCGCGTGAGGTGTGCCGAGACCCGGAGGGCGGCGTCCTGGAGATCTCGATGTCCGGTGACATCGACGGCTGGGCGCGTTGGACGCTCACCGCCGACGGGCCGGGCACCCGGGCTCGGTACGACCAGGTGGCCGAGGTGCACAAGCCCCTGCTGCGGCGGCTCGCCGTGCCCGGGCGGCCCGTCTTCCGCGCCAATCACGCGCTGATGATGCGCGCTGGGCGGCGCGGACTCAGGGCATACCTGGAAGCTCAGGGCCTACCCGGAAGCGGTTTGAACGAAGCGGTTTGAACGACACCCGCCGAGACCTGTATTGTTCGGTGCGTTCCCGGGCGATTAGCTCAGTGGGAGAGCGCTTCGTTCACACCGAAGAGGTCACTGGTTCGAACCCAGTATCGCCCACCCGGAGAAGGCCGGTCCGTCACAGACGGACCGGTTTTTCTGTGTGCTTCCGCTTTTCAGGCCGCCGCCTGCAGGTCCGGGCGTAGCGGCCACGCCGGGTCCACCGCCTCCTCCGAGCCGCTCCGCGCGAACCACGCCTGCAACCCGCGTGCCTGCGCGGCGTGCCACACGGCCTGGAGTGTGTGCAGTTCGGCCGGGGAGAGTCGCTCCAGGCGGGTCGGGAAACGGCGCCCGACCGCCCGTACGACCTCCATCGAGGCCAGCGCGTCGGCCGCCGCGTCGTGCGCGCCCTCCAACTCCACGCCGTAGTGCGCGCAGAGGTCGGTGAGCGTGCGTCGGCCCTTGCGATAGCGGTCCAGGTGCTTGTCGAGGACCCGGGGGTCGAGCACGCGCAGCGGCTTCGCCTCGAACCAGTGGTCGAGCGACGAGGCGCGATGCCGGCGCAACTCCCGGTCCAGCAGGGTCAGATCGAAGGGAGCGTTCATCACCACGAGCGGGCGGCCCGCCGCGGCCTGGTCGGCCAGCTCCCTGGCTATCTCGTCCACCACAGGCGACGGCCAGCGGCCATTGCGCTGCAGATGCTCATCCGTCAGGCCGTGCACCGCCGTCGCCCCCGCGGGCACCGGCACTCCCGGGTTCACCAGCCACCGGGTCACCCGGGGACGGATGCCCGGGCCATCCTGGACCACGACGGCGGCCGACACGATCCGGTCGGTCTCGACGTCCACGCCCGTGGTCTCCGTGTCGAACGCGGCCAAGGGGCCCTCGTACCAGCACGTCATACGAACACAACTCCTCGTTCACCCAAGGCAGCTGACGCGCCGTCTTCTGCCAGTTTGGTGATACCCGGGCTGTTTGCGCCGTACGCCGGGAGGAGACAACAGAGATACGGGTCTTCGCAGTTCAGCGACCCGTCGCGGGGATACACCTGGTTTGGAAGGCTGTTGGACTCATGGCACTCGCGCAGCCCGAACGGGGCGGGCTGCTGCCCCAGCGCACAGCACCCCACAGAGGCTCACTCGCTACCACCGCCTGCATGGAGACGCTGCAGGTGGGCTACTTGCACGCCGTCGCGGCGGCCGCGGGCTGTTCACTGTCCCAGCCGTTTCCCGACAACGGCATCGACTGGCACGTCAGCCACAGCGCCCCCGGGCACACGGTCGACGACGAAGTCACCATCAAGGTGCAGCTCAAGTGCACGTACCAGACACCGCCGAACCCGCCGGGCCCGGCCTTCTCCTTCACACTCGACAACGCCCACCTGGAGAAGCTGGCCCGCACCCCGGTCTCGGTGCACAAAATACTGGTCGTGATGCTCGTGCCCAGATCGCGGGACGAGTGGCTGCGCGCCAGCCACGACCGCCTCGACCTGCGGCACTGCTGCTACTGGATCAACCTCGCCGGCCACGCCGTCACCGGCCGGCGCAGGACCACCGTCCGCATACCGACCGCGCGCATCTTCGACGACAGAGCGCTCTGCGAGATGATGACGCGGATCGGGACGGGAGGAAAACCGTGACGCACCGCCCGATCGACGAAGTACTGCGGCCGGCAAGGCCGCATCCGGTCGAAGCCCAGTGGAACGAACCACCCGAGCCCGACAAGGTCGACCCCGCAGTGCTCAGCGCGCTGCTGCACCGGCACGGCTGGCAGCGGCGCGGAGGGGCACCCGGACGCTACGGCCGGTGGACCCCACCCGGGCCCGGCGGCGGCGGTACGAGCCTGCTCGTACCGGAAAGCCGGGCCTTCCCCGACAGCGACGACCTGCTCGGCGAGGCACTCCTCGCGCTCTCCCGCAGTTCGTCCCCGTCCGCACGCGACGTCCTCGTCGCGCTCGCCGTGCCCAGCGACGAGATCCGCTGGTGGCGTGACGTCCCGACCGGACCGGTGGGCGCCACGCCCTGGACAGTCGAGGAACAACTGCGCGCCGCCGCCCGCCAGATGCTGCTGGCCGGGGCACTGGCCACGCGCGCGCGTGCCGGCTACTACGGCGTCCGCCACCGCAGGCCCGCCGTCGCCTCCCTGGAGAGCGTCCTGGTCGGCGCCGAGCCCGGCGGACGCCAGCTCACCGCCTTCGTGCCCGTCGCCACCGGGCGCCCCCTCGCCGTACGCCTGCACCAAGCGCTGTACGCCGCCCGCGAGGCCATCGACTACCAGCGGGCCACCGGCGGTATGGACGCCTTCGACGCCGCCGTCGAGGCCGGCGTCAGCCGCGAGCTCACCGAAGCCCTGGTGGCCCTCGTCCGTGGCACCGAGGGCGCACGGATCGCCGTGGAGTGGGCGCCCGCGGCCGGCGTCCCCGAGGGCTGCGCCGCCCCCACCGAGCCCGTCGAGTTCTCGCCCGGCGACCTGCCGGTGCTGCGCGAGGCCGGGGCCCGCTTCCTGCGCGAGGAGCCGTCCGTTCCGGTGCGCGTCACAGGCGCCGTCGTCCGGATGCGCAGGTCCGGGCCGCGCGGCGAGGGCAGCGTACGGCTGAAGGTCATCGCCGGAGCGGAGGTCCCGTACGTCCGGATGACGCTCGACGAGGAGGCGTACCGGATAGCGGGCCATGCCCATCTGGTCGGGCTGCCGGTGCGGGTGCACGGGCGGCTGGAGAGCCGGGGCGGTTTCCGCCGGCTCACGGACGCCTCCGGGGTCGTGCCGGTACAGGTCGACGAGGCCGAGCGGGACCGGCTGATGAAGTCCCTCCAGGAGAACCTGGACTTCTTCGAGGAGGCGTGCAGCGGGGACTGAGACGGGGTGGCGGTAATCCGTTTCGCGTCGGGGCCCCACGGCTCGGTACGATCGCTCTCGTATTACGTACGCAATACGAGATGCGCGCGTGCCCTTCAGGTAGGAGAGACCGGTGTCAGACGTCCGTGTGATCATCCAACGCGATTCCGAGCGGGAAGAGCGAGTGGTGACGACGGGCACTACGGCAGCCGACCTCTTCGACGGCCGGCGCACCATCGTCGCGGCCCGCGTCGGCGGCGAGCTCAAGGACCTCGCGTACGTGGTGCAGGACGGCGAGGAGGTCGAGCCCGTCGAGATCTCCTCCGAGGACGGTCTCAACATCCTGCGCCACTCCACCGCGCACGTCATGGCGCAGGCCGTGCAGGAGCTCTTCCCCGACGCCAAGCTGGGCATCGGCCCGCCGGTCAAGGACGGCTTCTACTATGACTTCGATGTCGAGAAGCCCTTCCACCCCGATGACCTCAAGGCCATCGAGAAGAAGATGCAGGAGATCCAGAAGCGCGGCCAGCGCTTCTCCCGCCGTGTGGTCACCGACGAGGACGCGCGCGAGGAGCTGGCGAACGAGCCGTACAAGCTCGAGCTGATCGGTATCAAGGGCTCCGCCTCGACCGACGACGGCGCGGACGTCGAGGTCGGCGGCGGCGAGCTGACCATCTACGACAACCTCGACGCCAAGACCGGTGAGCTGTGCTGGAAGGACCTCTGCCGCGGTCCCCACCTGCCCACCACCCGCTACATCCCGGCGTTCAAGCTGATGCGCAACGCCGCCGCGTACTGGCGCGGCAGCGAGAAGAACCCCATGCTCCAGCGCATCTACGGCACCGCGTGGCCGTCCAAGGAAGAGCTGAAGGCGCACCTCGACTTCCTCGTCGAGGCCGAGAAGCGCGACCACCGCAAGCTGGGCAGCGAGCTTGACCTGTTCTCCATCCCCGAGCAGATCGGCTCCGGCCTCGCCGTCTTCCACCCCAAGGGCGGCGTCATCCGCCGGGTCATGGAGGACTACTCGCGCCGTCGGCACGAGGAGGAGGGCTACGAGTTCGTCTACACCCCGCACGCCACCAAGGGGAAGCTCTTCGAGACCTCGGGCCACCTGGACTGGTACGCCGACGGCATGTACCCGCCCATGCAGCTCGACGAGGGCGTGGACTACTACCTCAAGCCCATGAACTGCCCGATGCACAACCTGATCTTCGACGCGCGCGGCCGCTCCTATCGTGAACTGCCGCTGCGGCTCTTCGAGTTCGGCACGGTCTACCGCTACGAGAAGTCGGGCGTCGTACACGGCCTGACCCGTGCCCGCGGCTTCACCCAGGACGACGCGCACATCTACTGCACCAAGGAGCAGATGGCGGACGAGCTCGACAAGACGCTCACCTTCGTCCTGAACCTGCTGCGCGACTACGGCCTGACCGACTTCTACCTGGAGCTGTCGACCAAGGACCCCGAGAAGTTCGTCGGCTCCGACGAGGTCTGGGAGGAGGCCACCGAGACGCTGCGGAAGGTGGCCGAGAAGCAGGGCCTCCCGCTGGTCCCGGACCCGGGCGGCGCCGCTTTCTACGGCCCGAAGATCTCCGTCCAGACCAAGGACGCCATCGGCCGCACCTGGCAGATGTCGACCGTGCAGCTCGACTTCAACCTGCCGGAGCGCTTCGACCTGGAGTACACCGGCCCTGACGGCTCCAAGCAGCGGCCGGTCATGATCCACCGCGCCCTGTTCGGCTCGATCGAGCGCTTCTTCGCGGTGCTCCTGGAACACTACGCGGGCGCGTTCCCGGCCTGGCTGGCGCCCGTACAGGCGATCGGCATCCCGATCGGCGACGCGCACGTCGAGTACCTGGAGAAGTTCGCCGCCGAGGCGAAGCGGAAGGGCCTGCGCGTCGAGGTCGACTCGTCCTCCGACCGCATGCAGAAGAAGATCCGCAACGCGCAGAAGCAGAAGGTGCCCTTCATGGTCATCGCGGGCGACGAGGACATGGCGGCGGGCGCCGTCTCCTTCCGCTACCGCGACGGCTCGCAGGAGAACGGCATCCCGATCGAAGAGGCGATCGCCAAGATCGCGAAGGTCGTGGAGGAGCGGGCGCAGGTCTGACACCCGTACCCAAGGCCCCCGGGGAGCTGCTTCTTCAGCTCCCCGGGGGCTTTTCGTCGCCCTCACTTGAGAAGACCTGCAACAGCCACGAAGAGAACGACCCCGTCACCGCGCCGAGAAGCGCGAGACCGCACGCCATCAGTCCGACCGCGATCGTCCGCCCCGCGGGCGTCACCGGCGCCACATCCCCGTATCCGACCGTCGCCAGTGTCGCGCAGGTCCACCACACCGCGTCACCGAAGGTGCGCATCGTCGCGCCAGGCGCCGCGTGCTCCTGCTGGTAGACGGCGAGGGCACCCGCGAACCCGAGCAGCGCGACGGACAGGCCCGCGTACACGATCACGCGCGAGTACAGGGCGAGCCTGGGCTCCCCACGCCGACGCTGTACGGCCTCGTAGACCTTGACGACGCGCAGCGGGCGCAGCAGCGGCAGGACGACGACCAGCGTGTCCAGCCAGTGCGTCCGTACGAAGCGGGGCCCCTGCCCGCTCAGCCGCCAGCGCACGGAGTAGTCGACCACGAACACCGCCCAGGCGGCGAACATCACGGCGAGACAGCTGTCCCGCCAGCCGGTGGGCAGACCATGTGCCAGGACGCGGACCGCGTACGAGGCGAAGTACAGCACCGAGGCCAGACCGAGCGGGATCTCGGCGCGCCGCTCCCAGCGGGCCTTGCGGCCGTCGTCGTCCATCGCCCCAGCTTGGCCGGGGACCCTTTTGTTCGGCACCCGCCGACACGCCGCGAACGGGCGAAGCAATATGCTGCATCTCATGACGAGTGAGCCGGAGCAGCAGATCGGAGTGGGTACCCAGGACGCGTTCCAGCGCCTGTGGACGCCCCATCGGATGGCTTACATCCAGGGCGAGAACAAGCCCACCGGCCCCGGGGCCGACGACGGCTGCCCGTTCTGCTCGATCCCCGCCAAGTCCGACGAGGACGGGCTCATCGTCAGGCGCGGCGAGCAGGTGTACGCGGTGCTCAACCTCTACCCGTACAACGGCGGCCACCTCATGGTCGTGCCCTACCGCCATGTAGCGGACTACACCGACCTGACCGACCCGGAGACCGCCGAACTCGGCAAGCTGACCAAGCAGGCGATGACCGCCCTCCGTACGGCCTCAGGCGCACACGGCTTCAACATCGGCATGAACCAGGGCACCGTCGCAGGCGCAGGCATCGCCGCCCACCTCCACCAGCACATCGTCCCCCGCTGGGGCGGCGACACGAACTTCATGCCGGTGGTCGGTCACACCAAGGTCCTGCCCCAACTCCTGGCGGACACCCGCAAGATGCTGGCGGACGCCTGGCCGACGGCAGCCTGACACCACGGCGGAACCCGCAGCCCGCGACGGCGATGGAGCCCCGGAACCGCGAGCCGGGAGCCGTGTGTCGGGAGAGCCGCGAGACGGCGGGAGGGGACATGCCGGAACGTCCGCCCGCAGCGGCTGGCGCGTCAACGCCGTTCTCTCGAAAAGTGACCGATTCCGCGCCAGACCGAGGACGGATGTCCGGTACGGCCCCGACCGACCCCCGACGAACCGCTGGCGCCCCGCACACTCGCCGCCAGCCGCCAGCCGCCAGCCGCCAGCCGCCAGCCGCTACGCGTCGTACACGTCAGCCTTCCGAGGCATCGGGTCCTGCACCATGGTGCTCAGGAACGACGACCGGTTCCCGAACTGCTCCGTGTCGACGCCGTTCTCCTCAAGCACCTTGATCGAAGCGGAGTGCACTACGCGCAGCACCGGCGCCGCGGCCCGCAGGGCGTCGTCGGCCATGAACCGGTGCCGCCAAGGCTGGTCGGCCCAGGAGTGCCGCAGCCCGAACGGCTCGGGAAGCACCAGGGTGCCGCCGAGCCAGTTGAGGAGCGGCGGATACCAGGTCAGGGGGGCGCGGGCCGCGAGCCGTACGACCTCGTCGGTGGTGACCAGCGGCAGATTCACCTTGCGGGTCTCCCAGAACTTGACGGCCTTCGCGACCTCTTTCGTGGGAGCCTCGGGCTTGCTGGTGAAGAGCGGGTTCACCGGTCCCAGGGCGTGCCCGGTGACCTCGATGCGCAGCGTCTGGTGCAGCACGGTCACGGTGATCAGCATGGTGATGACCAACTGGCCGTCCCAGAGCGTCCACTGGACCCCGAGGTAGTGCCGGTCGCCACTGCCGAACTGCTGCTTGTTGCAGATGTCCTGTATGGCGTGGGTCTTGATCGTGTACGCGTCCACGTCCGTACCGCCCGGCCGCGACACCGCCTTGGCGTTCTCGCCGATCGGCGTCACGATCCAGTGCTTGATCGTCGGCTTGGGAAAGCCACCGGTGTTGAGCGGACCGCGCTCCAGCATGCGGAGTTGGTCGTGGATGGACCGGATGACGTCCCAGCTGCGGAACGGGTGGATCTCCTTGGTCGCGTCACGCGCCACCAGCTCCTCGGCCAGCTGCCAGCTGCCCCACCGGGTGCCCATGCCGAGTATGCCCTTGGGCCCGGCGTAGAACACGGAGTTGGACTGCTGCTCGGCGCTGAGCCGGGCCAGCTCCTGGCGCAGCCGCTCGGCCGCGGACTCGCCGGGGCTGCCGGGCACCGCCTCGGGGATCTTGGCGCCGATGGCGCCGCCGGACAGGAGGCTGCCCCAGCGCCCGCGCAGGTCCTTGGCGGTGCGCTCGCAGATCTGCTTGGCCCAGAGCCAGCCGACGACCGGGAGGACGACCGACGCACGCGCGTACCAGCCCCAGAAGCCCGTGAACGGCATCTTGAGCAGGAAGAGCACGGCGAGGGCTCCGACGGCGACCAGGAGCGTGGTGGCGAGCGCGCCGGCGCGCTTGTCCTCACGCCTGGCGATGGTGGACCGGATCTGGAAGACCAACAGCCATATCAGCAGCCCGGGCAGGAAGAGCACGCCGCACAGCACCATCACGGCCGACAGCCAGTTGTCGCGCTCCCTGCGGATGCGGTTCGCCGCGAGGCAGTGCTCCACCACGACCTGCGGCTCGGTGCCGAAGGACTGGATGAGCGGCTTGCGGCCGGCGCCCAGCATGCGGTCCTGTACCGCCCGCGCGAAGGCCTCACCCAGGTTCGGCGAAAAGAGCTTGATCCTTGGGGGATTGACGGTGGACTTGTGCCATTCGTTGTCGGCCTTGAGGATCTCCTCGACGCCGCTGTCCCGGTACGACGCCGAGGCGAGGGCATAGGTCGCGGCCGTCTGTCCCTCGGAGCCCGAGAGCGGCACCTGCGCCCCAGGAGTGAAATCGAATCCGTCGAACGCCACTGCCGCCCCCCATCGCCGCTGTTCCGCTGCTGCGGCCTTTCCCGACTTCCGTGCCTCGCACACCTGTTGATCAGGTCATCGTCTTGATCAGGTTCTCAGAGTATCCGCCGGGACCGACATTCGTCGGCGGACGACCGAAGCCGTCCGCCGACACGAAGGAGAATCCGACCACTTTCAGGTCAGCCCGAACTCAGCCTGAACTCAGCCCGAACTACGAGGCGTCCCGCGCCTGTTCGCGAATCCTCTCGGCGATCTGAGACGGCATCGGCTCGTGCCGCGCGTAACTGCGGCTGAAGCGCGCGGTGCCGTGCGAGAGGGAGCGCAGATCGACGGCGTACCGCCCGATCTCGATCTCCGGTACCTCGGCCCGCACGAGCGTGCGCCCGCCGCCCGCCTGCTCGGTGCCGACGACCCGGCCGCGCCGCCCCGACAGGTCGCTCATCACGGCGCCCACATAGTCGTCGCCGACCATGACGGTCACCTCCGCCACCGGCTCCAGGAGATGGATCCTGGCGTCGGCCGCGGCCTCACGCAGGGCGAGCGCGCCCGCGGTCTGGAACGCGGCGTCGGAGGAGTCCACGGAGTGCGCCTTGCCGTCGAGCAGGGTGATCCGGATGTCGTTGAGGGGATGGCCGGCGGCCACTCCCTTGGCTGCCTGAGCGCGTACGCCCTTCTCGACGGACGGGATGAACTGCCGTGGCACCGCGCCGCCGACGACCTTGTCCACGAACTCGATGCCGGAGCCGTTCGGCAGCGGTTCGACCTCGATCTCGCAGATCGCGTACTGGCCGTGCCCGCCGGACTGCTTCACATGGCGCCCGCGCCCGGCGGCCCGGTCCGCGAACGTCTCCCGCAGGGAGACCTTGTACGGGATCACGTCGACCTGCACGCCGTAGCGGTTGCGCAGCCGCTCCAGAGCGACGTCCGCGTGGGCCTCGCCCAGGCACCACAGGACGACCTGGTGGGTGTTCTGGTTCTGCTCCAGGCGCATCGTGGGGTCCTCGGCGACCAGCCGGCCCAGGCCCTGCGAGAGCTTGTCCTCGTCGGCCTTGCTGTGTGCCTGGATGGCGAGCGGCAGCAGCGGGTCGGGCATCTGCCAGGGCTCCATCAGCAGTGGGTCGTCCTTGGCCGAGAGGGTGTCGCCGGTCTCGGCCCGGTGCAGTTTCGCCACGCAGGCCAGGTCGCCCGCGATGCAGTGCGTGAGGGCGCGCTGCTGCTTGCCGAACGGCGCGGACAGGGCGCCGACACGTTCGTCGACGTCGTGATCCTCGTGGCCCCGGTCGGTCAGCCCGTGCCCGGAGACGTGCACCGTCACATCGGGGCGCAGGGTGCCGGAGAAGACCCGTACGAGCGAGACACGGCCCACGTAGGGGTCGGACGCGGTCTTCACGACCTCCGCGACCAGCGGCCCGTTCGGGTCGCAGACCTTGACCTCGCGCGCCTTGCCGTCCGGGGTGGTGACCGTGGGTGCCTCGCGCTCCAGCGGGGTCGGGAAACCGCCCGTGACGAGTTCGAGGAGTTCGACCGTGCCGAGGCCCTGGCGGGCGCCCTCGGCGGCGGGCGCGGCGGCCAGCACCGGGAAGAAGACCCCGCGCGCCACGGCCCGCTCCAGGTCCTGCACCAGCGTCTTGAGGTCGATCTCCGCGCCGCCGAGATAGCGGTCCATGAGGGTCTCGTCCTCGCTCTCGGCGATGATTCCCTCGATCAGCCGATTGCGCGCCTCCTCGATGAGCGGCAGCTGGTCGGGGCCGGGCTCGGCCTCCTTGCGCTCTCCGGATGAGTAGTCGAACAGGCGCTGCGACAGCAGCCCGATCAGCCCGGTCACGGGTGCGTGCCCGTCCGGTCCCGGTGCGCCGTGCAGGGGCAGGTACAGGGGCAGTACGGCGTCGGGGTCGTCCGCGCCGAAGGCCTCCGCGCAGATCCGCGTCATCGCGTCGAAGTCGGCCCGGGCGGATTCGAGATGCGTGATCACGATGGCCCTCGGCATACCGACGGCCGCGCACTCCTCCCACACCATCCGGGTCGAGCCGTCCACCCCGTCCGAGGCCGAGACGACGAAAAGGGCCGCGTCCGCCGCTCGCAGACCGGCCCTCAGTTCCCCGACGAAATCGGCGTATCCGGGGGTGTCCAGAATGTTGATCTTGTATCCGTCCCAGTCGACGGGTACCAGGGAGAGCTGCACCGAGCGCTGCTGCCGGTGCTCGATCTCGTCGTAGTCGGAGACGGTGCCGCCGTCCTCCACGCGGCCCGCCCGGTTCACCGCTCCCGCCGTCAGCGCGAGAGCCTCCACCAACGTCGTCTTGCCCGATCCGCTGTGGCCGACCAGCACCACATTCCGTACGGACGCGGGGTGGTCGGCCGCCGTAGCCCTGCCGGCGGCTCCGGGGTATGCATTCGCCTTGTCGCCCATGGCCTTGCCTCCCGTACACGGTGAGGTCACTGTGGGCGCGGACATGCGGAACCCGCGTGCGGTGGCGGCTCCGATGACGCCCGCGGTGCCTTCGAGCTTTCCACTCGCGTCACGGTGCGTCCATACAGCGGACGTGATCGCGCCAGTAGACCGGCCTGATCGCGTCGGGACACGGTGGCGCGGGTGCCCGACCGTCGCACAAGCGCGCGCGTGGCTACGATGGGCCAGCCGGTGGCCAGCAGGGGCCGCGCGGCGCCACCGACCGTCGGGAAGGCCATGCTGAACAAGTACGCGCGTGCATTCTTTACGCGTGTCCTCACACCGTTCGCCGCGTTTCTCATCCGCCGGGGGGTAAGCCCCGACACGGTCACCGTCCTGGGTACGGCCGGAGTGGTGACGGGCGCGCTGGTCTTCTATCCCCGGGGAGAGTTCTTCTGGGGCACGATCGTCATCACGCTCTTCGTGTTCTCGGACCTCGTCGACGGGAACATGGCGCGCCAGCTCGGCCGCACCAGTCGCTGGGGTGCCTTCCTGGATTCGACGCTCGACCGGGTCGCCGACAGCGCGGTCTTCGGTGGCTTCGCGCTCTGGTACGCGGCCGGCGGAGACAACAACGTCCTGTGCGCCGTGTCGATCTTCTGCCTGGCCAGCGGCCAGGTGGTCTCGTACACCAAGGCCCGCGGTGAGTCGATCGGTCTGCCGGTCGCGGTCAACGGACTGATCGAGCGTTCCGAGCGTCTGGTGATCTCACTGGTCGCGGCGGGCCTCGCGGGCATGCACAAGTTCGGGATTCCCGGCATCGACGTGCTGCTGCCCATCGCCCTGTGGATCGTCGCAGTCGGCAGCCTCGTCACGCTGATCCAGCGCGTCGTGACAGTGCGCAGGGAGTCCGCGGAGGCGGACGCCGCGTCCGCGGCCCAGAGCAGCGGGACCGCGTCGTGAGCAGTCTTCAGGACCGCCTGACGGACGGGGCGTACGCGCTCGGCTGGGGCACCGTCAAGAAGCTCCCCGAGCCGGTCGCCGTGCGGCTGGGCCGGACCATCGCGGACATCGCCTGGAAGAAGCGCGGCAAGGGCGTACGGCGCCTGGAGAGCAACTACGCGCGCGTGCTGCCCGACGCGACACCGGAGCGGCTCGCCGAGCTCTCCAGGGCGGGCATGCGCTCCTATCTGCGCTACTGGATGGAGTCTTTCCGGCTTCCGGCCTGGAGCGAGGAGCGCGTGAAGACGGGCTTCGAGGTGAAGGACGAGCACTACCTCACCGACGGGATCGCCTCCGACAGGGGCGTGATCCTCGCGCTGCCCCACATGGGCAACTGGGATCTTGCGGGAGCCTGGGTCACCACCGCGCTCGACACCCCCTTCACGACGGTCGCCGAGCGGCTCAAGCCCGAGTCGCTGTACGACCGTTTCGTCGCCTATCGCGAGGGCCTCGGCATGGAGGTTCTGCCGCACAGCGGCGGCACCGCGTTCGGCACACTGGCCCGGCGGCTGCGCGACGGCGGCCTGGTCTGTCTGGTCGCCGAGCGCGACCTGTCCGCGTCCGGCGTCGAGGTCGAGTTCTTCGGCGAGGCGACCCGGATGCCGGCCGGACCGGCTCTGCTGGCCCAGCAGACCGGCGCCCTGCTCCTTCCCGTGACGCTCTGGTACGACGACTCACCCGTGATGCAGGGCCGAATCCATCCCCCCGTCGAGGTACCCGAGACAGGCACCCGGGCCGAAAAGACGTCTGCCATGACACAGGCGCTGGCCGACGCCTTCGCCACGGGGATCGCCGACCATCCGGAGGACTGGCACATGCTCCAGCGCTTGTGGCTCAAGGACCTCGATCCTGAGAGGGATCCCCAGAAGGGCCCTGACCAGGGTCCCGAGCAGTATCCAGAGAAGGGGACCCCGTGAGGATCGGCATCGTCTGCCCGTACTCCTGGGATGTACCGGGCGGCGTCCAGTTCCACATCCGTGATCTGGCCGAACACCTCATCCGCCTCGGGCACGAGGTGTCCGTCCTCGCTCCCGCGGACGACGAGACCCCCCTGCCGCCGTACGTCGTCTCGGCGGGCCGAGCGGTTCCCGTGCCGTACAACGGCTCGGTGGCGCGCCTGAACTTCGGCTTCCTGTCGGCGGCCCGGGTCCGGCGCTGGCTGCACGACGGCACCTTCGACGTGATCCACATCCACGAACCGGCATCGCCGTCGCTGGGTCTGCTGGCCTGCTGGGCCGCGCAGGGCCCGATCGTGGCCACCTTCCACACCTCCAACCCGCGCTCCCGGGCGATGATCGCCGCGTACCCGATCCTCCAGCCCGCCCTGGAGAAGATCCGCGCGCGGATCGCGGTGAGCGAGTACGCGCGCCGCACCCTGGTCGAGCACCTTGGCGGCGACGCCGTCGTCATCCCGAACGGTGTCGACGTCGACTTCTTCGCCCGCGCCAAGCCCAAGGCCGAGTGGCAGGGCGAAACCCTCGGCTTCATCGGCCGGATCGACGAGCCCCGCAAGGGCCTGCCCGTCCTCATGAAGGCCCTGCCGAAGATCCTGGCGGAGCGCCCTAAGACCCGGCTCCTGGTCGCGGGGCGCGGCGACGAGAAAGAGGCCGTCGAGGACCTGCCGGACGAGATGCGTTCACGCGTCGAGTTCCTCGGCATGGTCAGCGACGAGGACAAGGCACGCTTCCTGCGCAGCGTCGACGTGTACGTGGCGCCCAACACCGGCGGCGAGAGCTTCGGGATCATCTTGGTGGAGGCCCTTTCGGCGGGGGCGCCGGTGCTGGCCTCCGACCTCGACGCGTTCACGCAGGTGCTGGACCAGGGTGCGGCCGGCGAACTGTTCGCCAACGAGGACGCGGACGCGTTGGCCGCCTCCGCCGTACGGCTCCTCGGTGATCCCGCGCGTCGCGCGGAGTTGCGCGAGCGGGGGAGCGCGCATGTGCGGCGGTTCGACTGGTCGACCGTCGGGGCGGACATTCTGTCCGTGTACGAGACGGTGACGGACGGGGCGGCCGCGGTGGCCACCGATGAACGGACGGGGCTGCGCGCGCGGTTCGGGCTGGCCAGGGACTGAGGGGGACGGGCTGAGGGGGTCCGGCCCTTTCAGGGAGCGGACGGACCGTGCGCACGCGCGCGGGTGGACCGTTCACATTTCCAACTGCCCGTGTCCGGGGCCTCGTAGGGCTGGGCCCGTGCACAGGTAGCCTTCCGCCCGTGACCCCAACCCTGATCTGGATCCTTGTCGGCCTTGTCGCGATCGGCCTCTACCTGAGCTGGACCGCGGGGCGGCTCGACCGGCTGCACGCCCGGATCGACGCGGCCCGCGCCGCCCTCGACGCGCAACTGTTGCGCCGGGCCTCGGTCGCCCAGGAACTGGCCACGTCCGGAGTGCTCGACCCGGCCGCGTCGATCGTGCTGTACGAGGCGGCACACGCGGCCCGGCAGGCCGAGGAGGAGCAGCGTGAGGTGGCCGAGAGCGACCTGAGCCAGGCGCTGCGGGCCGTGTTCGGGGAAGTGCAGCAGGTCGAGGCCGTGCGGGCCGCTCCCGGGGGCGAGGAGGCCGCCGGGGAGCTGGCCCAGGCGGTCCGGCGGGTGCCGATGGCCCGGCGCTTCCACAACGACGCCGTACGGGCCGCCCGGGCGCTCCGCGAGCACCGTGCGGTCCGCTGGTTCCATCTGGCCGGGCATGCGCCGTTTCCGCTGGCCTTCGAGATGGACGACGAGCCCCCGGTGGCCCTGGCGGACCGTCCGACGAGCGGAGCGTAGGGATTCTTCGCCTCCATGGGCGAAGAAAAATGAGCCACCGCCTCCCCATTGGCCCTTGCTGTGGCCTGGTTCACTGGCGTTTCCTCGGTAGTGCAGAAACCCTCTTTCACCGAGTGAGGTCACCCGTGTCCAGCACGCTCTCCAACTCCGCACAGAACCCCGAGACCGGCACCGCGCGCGTGAAGCGCGGCATGGCCGAGCAGCTCAAGGGGGGCGTGATCATGGATGTGGTCAACGCCGAGCAGGCGAAGATCGCCGAGGACGCGGGCGCCGTCGCCGTCATGGCCCTGGAGCGCGTCCCGGCCGACATCCGCAAGGACGGCGGCGTGGCCCGCATGTCGGACCCGACCATGATCGAGGAGATCATCGACGCGGTCTCGATCCCGGTCATGGCCAAGTCCCGTATCGGCCACTTCGTCGAGGCCCAGGTGCTCCAGTCCCTCGGCGTCGACTACATCGACGAGTCCGAGGTCCTCACCCCGGCCGACGAGGTCAACCACTCCGACAAGTGGGCGTTCACCACTCCCTTCGTGTGTGGCGCCACCAACCTGGGGGAGGCCCTGCGCCGGATAGCCGAGGGCGCCGCCATGATCCGCTCCAAGGGCGAGGCCGGCACCGGCAACGTCGTCGAGGCCGTCCGCCACCTGCGCCAGATCAAGAACGAGATCGCCAGGCTGCGCGGCTTCGACAACAACGAGCTGTACGCCGCCGCCAAGGAGCTGCGCGCCCCGTACGAGATCGTGCGCGAGGTCGCCGAGCTCGGCAAGCTGCCGGTCGTGCTGTTCTCCGCAGGTGGTGTCGCGACCCCGGCCGACGCCGCGCTGATGCGCCAGCTCGGCGCCGAGGGCGTCTTCGTCGGCTCCGGCATCTTCAAGTCCGGCGACCCGGCCAAGCGCGCCGCCGCCATCGTGAAGGCCACCACCTTCTACGACGACCCGAAGATCATCGCGGACGCGTCCCGCAACCTGGGCGAGGCCATGGTCGGCATCAACTGCGACACCCTCCCCGAGGCCGAGCGCTACGCGAACCGTGGCTGGTAGTCACCCATGAGCACTCCTGTCATAGGCGTCCTGGCACTCCAGGGTGACGTACGGGAGCACCTGATCGCCCTGGCCGCGGCTGACGCCGTGGCCAGGCCGGTGCGGCGCCCCGAGGAACTCGCCGAGGTCGAGGGTCTTGTCATCCCCGGCGGCGAGTCCACCACCATCTCCAAACTGGCCGTCCTGTTCGGCCTGATGGAACCCCTCCGCGCGCGCGTGCGGAACGGTATGCCGGTCTACGGCACCTGCGCCGGCATGATCATGCTCGCCGACAAGATCCTCGACCCGCGTTCGGGCCAGGAGACGATCGGCGGCATCGACATGATCGTGCGCCGCAACGCCTTCGGACGTCAGAACGAGTCCTTCGAAGCGGCGGTCGACGTCACGGGCGTCGAGGGCGATCCTGTGGAGGGCGTCTTCATCCGTGCCCCCTGGGTCGAATCCGTGGGCGCCGAGACCGAGGTGCTCGCGGAGCACGAGGGCCACATCGTCGCCGTGCGGCAGGGCAACGCGCTCGCCACGTCGTTCCACCCGGAACTGACCGGCGACCACCGCGTGCACGCCCTGTTCGTCGACATGGTGCGCGCGAACCGGACACCGTAGTCCTTGTAGGATCTGGGGATCCCCCAGGCTCGCGAAGCCCGGGGAGTTCGTACGGGATGGGTTACGCGAAGGAGACAGGCAGATGTCCGGCCACTCTAAATGGGCTACGACGAAGCACAAGAAGGCCGTGGTCGACGCCAAACGCGGCAAGCTCTTCGCGAAGATGATCAAGAACATCGAGGTCGCGGCCCGCACGGGCGGCGCCGACGTGTCCGGCAACCCGACGCTTTTCGACGCCATCCAGAAGGCGAAGAAGAGCTCGGTTCCGAACAAGAACATCGACTCCGCGGTCAAGCGCGGCGCCGGTCTCGAAGCCGGTGGCGCCGACTACGAGACGATCATGTACGAGGGTTACGGCCCGAACGGTGTCGCGGTGCTCATCGAGTGCCTCACCGACAACCGCAACCGTGCCGCCTCGGACGTCCGCGTCGCCATGACGCGCAACGGCGGCAACATGGCCGACCCGGGTTCGGTCTCCTACCTCTTCCACCGCAAGGGCGTCGTGATCGTCCCCAAGGGTGAGCTGAGCGAGGACGACGTCCTGGATGCCGTGCTCGACGCGGGAGCCGAGGAGGTCAACGACCTCGGTGACTCCTACGAGGTCATCTCCGAGGCCACCGACCTGGTCGCGGTGCGCACCGCGCTCCAGGAGGCGGGCATCGACTACGACTCCGCCGAGGCGAACTTCGTCCCGACCATGCAGGTCGAGCTCGACGAAGAGGGCGCCCGGAAGATCTTCAAGCTGATCGACGCCCTCGAGGACAGCGACGACGTGCAGAACGTCTTCGCCAACTTCGACGTGAGCGACGACGTCATGGCGAAGGTCGACGCCTGAGCCGCGAGGGTTCCTTTTGGCGGGCTGGTGGGACACGTCCTACCGGCCCGCAGTCGTTGTCGGTGGCAGCGGATAGCCTGGCGACGACAGACGATGATCGCCGTCCACGGACCGCAGCCATCAATTGAGCAACCACGACGGCGATCAGCCACCTCCGCGAGAGCGGCGGCGGTTCAGCCGCAAAGGGGGTCTGGGTGCGAGTACTGGGCGTTGACCCCGGGTTGACCCGATGCGGTGTCGGCGTGGTCGAAGGTGTCGCGGGCCGGCCCCTCACCATGCGCGGCGTCGGCGTCGTACGCACCCCGGCGGACGCCGAGTTGGGACTGCGCCTCGTCGCCATCGAACAGGGCATCGAGCAGTGGCTCGACGAGTACAAGCCCGAATTCGTCGCCGTGGAGCGGGTGTTCAGCCAGCACAACGTCCGTACGGTGATGGGCACCGCCCAGGCCAGCGCGGTCGCCATGCTCTGCGCCGCCCGGCGTGGCATCCCGGTCGCCCTGCACACCCCGAGCGAGGTCAAGGCGGCCGTCACCGGCCACGGCCGTGCGGACAAAGCCCAGGTCGGAGCCATGGTCACGCGCCTGCTCCGCCTGGACGCGCCCCCCAAGCCCGCCGACGCCGCGGACGCCCTGGCCCTCGCCATCTGCCACATCTGGCGCGGGCCCGCCCAGAACCGGCTCCAGCAGGCCGTCGCGCAGAACCGCCTCCAGCAGGCCCACGCTCTGCACGCATCGGAACAAGCATCGAAACAGGCAGCGCCACCCGCGTCGCCATCCGCATCGAAAGGCCGTACCGCATGATCGCCTTCGTCAGCGGCCCGGTCGCCGCCCTCGCCCCCGACTCGGCGGTCGTCGAGGTCGCCGGCATCGGCATCGCCGTCCAGTGCACGCCCAACACGCTCTCCGGACTCCGTATGGGACACCCGGCGAAGCTCGCCACCTCCCTCGTCGTACGCGAGGACTCACTGACCCTGTACGGCTTCGTGGACGACGACGAGCGGGGGACCTTCGAGCTGCTCCAGACCGCGAGCGGCGTCGGGCCCCGGCTCGCTCAGGCGATGCTCGCCGTGCACACGCCGGACGCCCTGCGCCGCGCGGTGGCCTCCGGTGACGAGAAGGCGCTCATGGCCGTTCCCGGCATCGGCAAGAAGGGCGCGCAGAAGCTCCTGCTGGAGTTCAAGGACCGGCTCGGCGCCCCCATCGGCACCAGCACCGGAATCGGTGCCCCGGTCAGCACCGGCTGGCGCGACCAGCTGCACGCCGCGCTGATCGGCCTCGGGTATGCGACGCGCGAGGCCGACGAGGCGGTCTCCGCGGTCGCTCCGCAGGCCGAGGCCGCCGAGGGCACACCCGAGGTCGGCCGGCTGCTGAAGGCCGCCCTGCAGAGCCTGAACCGCGCCCGCTGAACCGGCGGCCCCCGGCCCATCCACGATCACCCGCGAGGCACACGCAATGAACTGGGACGACCCGACCGACGAAGCCGCCGAAGAGCGGCTCGTCGGAGCGTCCGCCGACCGCGAGGACCAGGCTGTCGAGGCCGCGCTGCGCCCCAAGGACCTGGGCGAGTTCATCGGCCAGGAGAAGGTCCGCGAGCAGCTCGACCTCGTCCTGCGTGCCGCACGCGCGCGGGGCGCCACCGCCGACCACGTGCTCCTTTCGGGCGCCCCCGGACTCGGCAAGACCACCCTCTCGATGATCATCGCGGCCGAGATGGAAGCCCCCATCCGCATCACCAGCGGCCCCGCCATCCAGCACGCCGGAGATCTCGCCGCGATCCTCTCCTCGCTCCAGGAGGGCGAGGTGCTGTTCCTCGACGAGATCCACCGCATGTCCCGGCCCGCCGAAGAGATGCTCTACATGGCGATGGAGGACTTCCGCGTCGACGTCATCGTCGGCAAGGGCCCCGGCGCCACCGCCATCCCGCTCGAACTGCCGCCCTTCACCCTGGTCGGCGCCACCACGCGCGCGGGACTGCTGCCACCGCCGCTGCGGGACCGCTTCGGCTTCACCGCGCACATGGAGTTCTACGAGCCCGCCGAGCTGGAGCGGGTCATCCACCGCTCGGCGAACCTGCTCGACGTCGAGATCGACACCGTGGGGGCCGCCGAGATCGCGGGCCGCTCCAGGGGCACGCCCCGTATCGCCAACCGCCTGCTGCGTCGCGTACGTGACTACGCGCAGGTCAAGGCCGACGGCATCATCACGAAAGACATCGCCTCGGCGGCTCTCGCCGTGTACGAGGTGGACGCGCGCGGCCTCGACCGACTGGACCGCGGAGTGCTCGAAGCCCTGCTCAAGCTCTTCGGCGGCGGTCCGGTCGGCCTGTCCACGCTGGCGGTCGCGGTGGGTGAGGAGCGTGAGACCGTGGAGGAGGTCGCCGAGCCCTTCCTCGTACGGCAGGGACTGCTCGCCCGTACTCCCCGTGGCCGGGTGGCGACACCGGCGGCATGGGCACATCTCGGACTCACCCCGCCCCGCCAGTCAACCGGCGGAAACGGACAACAGGACCTGTTCGGGGCGTGACAGCGCTGGTCCCGCGTGGGGAAGGAACCCCGGTGCGATGCTGAGCGTTGTTCCATGAGTGCGGACTCGCTTAGACTCCGCCGATGCCGCCCTTGTCGGCGGTGCACACACCCCCATCCAATAGGCCGCTCACCATCGCGGTCGACTGAAGGAAGTTCCGACCCGTGAGTCTCGTGACCCTCCTCCCGTTCATCGTGCTCATCGGGGCGATGTTCCTGATGACGCGTTCGGCCAAGCGCAAGCAGTCGGCGGCCTCGCAGATGCGCAATGACATGCAGCCCGGCACCGGCGTCCGCACGATCGGCGGCTTGTACGCGACGGTGAAGGAGGTCAACGAGGAGACGGTCCTTCTTGACGCGGCCCCGGGCGTCGACCTCGTCTTCGCCAAGAACTCGATCGGCGCCGTCCTGACCGACGACGAGTACAACCGCATCGTCCACGGCGTCGAGCACGACCTGAAGTCCGATGGCACCGTCGTCCCGGACGATGCGTCCTCCCTCACCGAGACCGACGAGCCCGCCGCCGACGCCTCTTCCGACGCTTCCGACGACAAGCCCATCGACCTCGGCAAGAAGGACGCCGCGGACGAGCCGGCCGCCGAGCCCGCCGACGCGAAGGTCGACGAGCCCGCCGAGGCCAAGGCCGACGAAGCAGAGCCGAAGAAGACCGACGGCGAGTCCGGCGCGAAGTAGGCACACCCCAAGGCCGCGGCGCGATCCGCTCGCGCCCCGCCGCCGAGGGGATGTGCGGTCCTCGCACGGAATCGCGACACCATGTCATGGCCGCCCGCGCGCTCACCCGGCGTGAGGCGGCCCGAGAGGGAGTACGAGAAGGTGGCAGCACCGAAGAAGGGCCGGAGCGCGAGCGCCCAGAGCAGGCCGGGGCGCTCGCTGGCCCTCATCCTGATCGCCATCGTGGCGCTCACCGGGGGGATGTTCCTCTCCGGGCATACCACTCCGCGTCTCGGCATCGACCTTGCCGGCGGCACGAGCATCACGCTCACGGCGAAGAACGAACCGGGTCAGCCGAACGCGATCAACAAGACCAACATGGACACCGCGGTCGACATCATGAACCGCCGTGTCAACGGTCTTGGCGTCTCCGAGGCAGAGGTTCAGACCCAGGGCTCCAAGAACATCATCGTCAACATCCCCAAGGGCACGAACTCCGAGCAGGCCCGGGAGCAGGTCGGCACCACCGCCAAGCTTTACTTCCGTCCGGTTCTGGCCACTGAGGTCTCCGGGGTCGACGCGTCGGCCAGCCCGTCCCCGAGCGCGTCCAGCAGCGCTTCGAGCAGCCCGTCCAGCAGCGCTTCCGAGGAAGCCGGCGACACGGCGACCTCCGCCACCCCGTCGGCCACCGCCAGCTCCCAGGGCCGCGCCGTCACGGACGCCCTGAAGGCCGACACCACGCCTTCCGCGACGACCTCGGCCAGCCCTTCGGACACTGCCTCGCCCTCCGACAGCGCTACGCCTGCCCCGAGCGAAAGCGTGGACGCGGCGACCGCCAAGCTCCAGGCCGAGTACACCGCGCTCGACTGCACCGACAAGGCGGTCCGCGCCACGGCAGGCGACGCCGCCAAGCCCACGGACTCCACCGTGGCCTGCGGTCAGAACTCCGGGGGCCAGTGGCAGAAGTACGTCCTCGGCCCGGCCGCGGTGTCGGGCACGGACATCAAGTCGGCCGACGCGGTCTTCGACACCCAGGGTGCCGCGGGCTGGAAGGTCACGATGGACTTCACGTCCGGTGGCTCCAAGAAGTTCGGCGACATCACAGGCCAGCTCGCGCAGAACACCACCCCGCAGAACCAGTTCGCCATCGTCCTGGACGGTGAGGTCGTCTCCGACCCGTCAGTCAGCCAGGCACTGACCGGCGGCAGCGCGGAGATCTCCGGCACCTTCGACCAGACCGAGGCGCAGGACCTGGCGAACATGCTGAAGTACGGCGCCCTGCCGCTCACCTTCACGGAGTCCAGCGTCACCACGGTGACCGCGGCACTCGGTGGCGAGCAGCTGCACGCCGGTCTGATCGCGGGCGGGATCGGCCTGGCCCTGGTCATCCTCTACCTGGTGGTCTACTACCGAGGCCTGTCGCTCGTCGCCATCGCCTCGCTGATGGTCTCCGCCGTCCTCACGTACGTGATCATGTCGCTGCTCGGTCCGGCCATCGGATTCGCCCTGAACCTCCCGGCGGTCTGTGGTGCGATCGTCGCGATCGGAATCACGGCGGACTCGTTCATCGTGTTCTTCGAACGCATCCGGGACGAGATCCGCGAAGGGCGCTCGCTGCGCCCGGCCGTCGAGCGTGCCTGGCCACGCGCCCGGCGCACCATCCTGGTCTCCGACTTCGTGTCGTTCCTCGCCGCCGCGGTGCTCTTCATCGTCACCGTCGGCAAGGTCCAGGGCTTCGCGTTCACGCTCGGTCTGACGACACTGCTCGACGTGGTCGTGGTCTTCTTCTTCACCAAGCCGCTGATGACGATCCTCGCCCGCAAGCACTTCTTCGCGAGCGGCCACAACTGGTCCGGTCTCGACCCGAAGCGACTGGGCGCCAAGCCGCCACTGCGCCGCACCCGTCGTCCCTCCGCCCCCGTCGACACGAAGGAGGCGTGAGATGTCGAAGCTCGGCACCCTCGGCGCCCGGCTCCACCGCGGTGAGATCGGCTACGACTTCGTCGGCAAGCGCAAGATCTGGTACGGCCTCTCGATCCTGATCACCATCACGGCCATCCTCGGTCTGACGGTCGGCGGCCTGAACATGGGCATCGAGTTCCGGGGCGGAGCCGTCTTCACCACCGAGAAGAGCAGCGTCTCGGTCAGCCAGGCCGAGACGTACGCGGAAGAGGCCTCCGGTCACGACGCGGTCGTCCAGAAGCTCGGCAACGGCGGTCTGCGCATCCAGATCGCCGGCATCGACACCGGCAAGTCCGACGAGATCAAGACCGTTCTCGCCAAGGACCTGAACGTCGACCCGGAGAAGATCGCCGCCGACCTGGTCGGCCCCAGCTGGGGTGAGGACATCGCCAACAAGGCCTGGCAGGGCCTGGTGATCTTCATGGTCCTCGTCGTGATCTACCTGGCGATCGCCTTCGAGTGGCGCATGGCCGTGGCCGCGCTCGTCGCCCTGATCCACGACATCACCATCACGGTCGGCATCTACGCCCTGGTCGGCTTCGAGGTCACCTCGGGCACCGTGATCGGTCTGCTCACGATCCTCGGTTACTCGCTGTACGACACGGTCGTCGTCTTCGACAGCCTCAAGGAACAGACGAAGGACATCACCAAGCAGACCCGCTGGACCTACAGCGATGTCGCCGACCGATCGATCAACGGCACGCTGGTCCGCTCCATCAACACCACGGTGGTGGCGCTCCTGCCCGTCGGGGCCCTGCTGTTCATCGGTGGCGGTGTCCTCGGCGCGGGCATGCTCAACGACATCTCGCTGTCGCTGTTCGTCGGCCTCGCGGCCGGTGCGTACTCCTCGATCTTCATCGCCACGCCGCTCGTCGCCGACCTCAAGGAGCGCGAGCCGCAGATGAAGGCCCTCAGGAAGCGCGTACTCGCCAAGCGGGCCCAGGCCGCCGCGAAGGGCGAGTCCGTGGAGGAGCCGGTCGTCGAGGAGCAGTTCGACGACGACGATGAGGACGCCACCCCGGCGGTCGTCGGTCCGCGCAACCAGCCCGCGTCCCGCAACCGGGGCCGTGGCCGGCCTTCGGGGAAGCGCCGATGACGGGTATCGAAGAGCTGCTGCTCAGCCGCATCCGGGACGTGCCCGACTATCCGCAGCCGGGCGTGGTGTTCAAGGACATCACTCCGCTCCTGGCGGACCCGGCCGCGTTCACGGCGCTCACCGACGCCCTGGCGGAGCTCAGCCTTCGGCACGGCGCCACGAAGATCGTCGGCCTGGAGGCCCGCGGCTTCATCCTCGGCGCCCCCGTCGCCGTCCGCGCCGGCCTCGGCTTCATCCCCGTGCGCAAGGCGGGCAAGCTCCCCGGAGCGACCCTGAGCCAGGCGTACGAGCTGGAGTACGGCTCCGCCGAGATCGAGGTGCACGCCGAGGACCTGGCCGCGGGCGACCGCGTCATGGTCGTCGACGACGTCCTCGCCACCGGCGGCACCGCCGAGGCCTCGCTCCAGCTCGTCCGCCGGGCGGGCGCCGAGGTCGCGGGCGTCGCCGTGCTGATGGAGCTCGGCTTCCTGGGCGGCCGCGCCCGCCTGGAGCCTGCCCTTGCGGGCGCTCCGCTGGAGGCGCTGCTCCAGCTCTGAGTCACCGCGAGAAAGGCCCCAGGAAGGCCTGGGACACCCGTAGGACATCGCGGAGGCGGGCACCGGAGGAATCCGGCGCCCGCCTCTGGTGTTTCTCCTGTACGAAGAGTCTCACCGGCCGAAAGAGAGCCCGAAGCCCAGGATCGCTACCATGGGGGTCCGGAGCCTGACCGGGGGACCCGGAACGCGCACGAGGAGCCCTCTTGCCAGACGAGGCCCAGCCACTCACCGCCGCCAAGCCCGAACCGACCTCGGGCCCCGTGGCCACGCCCGCGAAGGACACCGTCCGTGGGCCGGTCGAGCATGCCCAGTCCGCACCGGACGACAAGGCGGCAGAGCAGTCACGGCCCAAGCCGGCCCCTCCCGAGCCCGAGTCCGACCGCCCCGCGAGCACCCCGGCCCCGGCGGTCCGTCCGGCGGTCGCGGGCCAGCCCGCCCGCACCGGCGGCGGCTCCTCCAACCGGGTGCGCGCCCGCCTCGCGCGGCTCGGCGTGCAGCGCTCCAACCCGTACAACCCGGTCCTTGAGCCCTTGCTGCGGATAGTGCGCAGCAACGACCCGAAGATCGAGACGGCGACGCTCCGCCAGGTCGAGAAGGCGTACCAGGTCGCCGAGCGCTGGCACCGCGGCCAGAAGCGCAAGAGCGGCGACCCGTACATCACGCACCCGCTCGCCGTCACCACGATCCTCGCCGAGCTCGGCATGGACCCGGCCACGCTGATGGCGGGCCTGCTGCACGACACCGTCGAGGACACCGAGTACGGCCTGGACACGCTCAAGCGCGACTTCGGCGATCAGGTCGCCCTCCTCGTCGACGGCGTCACCAAGCTCGACAAGGTCAAGTTCGGCGAGGCCGCGCAGGCCGAGACCGTGCGCAAGATGGTCGTCGCCATGGCCAAGGACCCCCGTGTCCTGGTCATCAAGCTCGCCGACCGTCTGCACAACATGCGCACCATGCGCTATCTCAAGCGCGAGAAGCAGGAGAAGAAGGCGCGCGAGACCCTGGAGATCTACGCGCCGCTCGCCCACCGGCTGGGCATGAACACCATCAAGTGGGAGCTGGAGGACCTCGCGTTCGCGATCCTCTACCCCAAGATGTACGACGAGATCGTGCGCCTGGTCGCCGAGCGCGCCCCCAAGCGCGACGAGTACCTCGCCATAGTGACCGACGAGGTCCAGTCCGACCTGCGCGCGGCCCGCATCAAGGCGACGGTCACCGGCCGTCCGAAGCACTACTACAGCGTCTACCAGAAGATGATCGTCCGCGGCCGCGACTTCGCGGAGATCTACGACCTGGTGGGAATCCGCGTCCTGGTCGACACGGTTCGCGACTGCTACGCGGCGCTCGGCACGGTGCACGCGCGATGGAACCCGGTCCCCGGCCGGTTCAAGGACTACATCGCGATGCCCAAGTTCAACATGTACCAGTCGCTGCACACGACGGTGATCGGCCCCAACGGCAAGCCTGTTGAGCTGCAGATCCGTACGTTCGACATGCACCGCCGCGCGGAGTACGGCATCGCCGCGCACTGGAAGTACAAGCAGGAGCCGTCCGCCGGCGCCTCCAAGGTGCGCACCGACGCCCCGAGGAGTTCCGGGAAGGACAAGGACGGCGTCAACGACATGGCGTGGCTGCGCCAGTTGCTCGACTGGCAGAAGGAGACCGAGGACCCCAGCGAGTTCCTGGAGTCCCTGCGCTTCGACCTGTCCCGCAACGAGGTCTTCGTCTTCACGCCCAAGGGCGACGTGATAGCGCTTCCGGCGGGCTCGACCTCGGTGGACTTCGCGTACGCGGTCCACACGGAGGTCGGCCACCGCACGATAGGCGCACGGGTCAACGGACGCCTGGTACCGCTCGAATCCACCCTGGACAACGGCGACTTGGTGGAGGTCTTCACCTCCAAGGCGGCCGGCGCGGGCCCCTCCCGCGACTGGCTGGGCTTCGTGAAGTCCCCGCGCGCCCGCAACAAGATCCGCGCCTGGTTCTCCAAGGAGCGCCGCGACGAGGCGATCGAGCAGGGCAAGGACGCCATCGCCCGCGCGATGCGCAAGCAGAACCTGCCCATCCAGCGCATCCTCACGGGGGACTCGCTGGTCACGCTGGCCCACGAGATGCGCTACCCCGACATCTCGTCCCTGTACGCGGCGATCGGCGAGGGCCATGTCGCCGCACAGAGCGTCGTGCAGAAACTGGTGCAGGCCCTCGGCGGCGAGGAGGCGGCCACCGAGGAGATCGACGAGAGCGTCCCGTCCCCCCACGGTCGCGGCCGCAAACGCCGCTCCAACGCCGACCCGGGTGTGGTCGTCAAGGGCGTCGACGACGTGTGGGTCAAGCTCGCCCGCTGTTGTACACCCGTACCGGGCGACCCCATCATCGGCTTCGTCACCCGCGGCAGCGGCGTCTCCGTGCACCGCAACGACTGCGTCAACATCGAGTCGCTGTCCCGCGAACCCGAGCGCATCCTCGAGGTCGAGTGGGCGCCCACCCAGTCCTCGGTCTTCCTGGTCGCCATCCAGGTCGAAGCCCTGGACCGCTCCCGGCTCCTCTCGGACGTCACGCGCGTCCTGTCGGACCAGCACGTCAACATCCTGTCGGCGGCCGTCCAGACGTCCCGCGACCGGGTCGCCACGTCCCGCTTCACCTTCGAGATGGGTGACCCGAAGCACCTGGGGCACGTCCTGAAGGCGGTCCGGGGCGTCGAGGGCGTCTACGACGTGTATCGCGTCACGTCGGCCCGCAGGCCGTAGTCGGGCACTACGTAGAGGGCTCCCGTACATTGCGTACGGGAGCCCCTCTACGTAGAAGCGGAAAAACCAGCCGCCTCAGTCCCTGCTCAGTTCCTGCCGAGGCAGCCTCAGCCGCCGAACTCCTGAAGACCCTTCAGCGCCTGGTCGAGCAGCGCCTGACGGCCGTCGAGTTCCTTCTGGAGCTTGTCGGCCCTCGCGGTGTTGCCCGCGGAGCGCGCCGTCTCGATCTGGCCCAGAAGCTTGTCCACGGCGGCCTGGAGCTGACCGGTGAGACCCTCGGCACGCGCGCGTGCCTCCGGGTTCGTCCGGCGCCACTCGGTCTCCTCGGACTCCTGGAGGGCCCGCTCCACCGCGTGCATCCGGCCCTCGACCTTCGGGCGGGAATCGCGCGGCACGTGGCCGATGGCCTCCCAGCGCTCGTTCAGGGAACGGAAGGCGGCGCGGGCCGTCTTCAGGTCCTGCACCGGGACGAGCTTCTCGGCCTCCTCGGCCAGCTCCTCCTTGAGCTTCAGGTTCTCCGTCTGCTCGGCGTCCCGCTCGGCGAAGACCGAACTGCGGGCCGCGAAGAAGACGTCCTGGGCGCCGCGGAAGCGGTTCCACAGATCGTCCTCGTGCTCGCGCTGGGCACGGCCCGCGGCCTTCCAGTCCGTCATCAGATCGCGGTAACGCGCCGCCGTCGGGCCCCAGTCCGTCGAAGCGGACAACCCCTCGGCCTCCGCGACCAGCTTCTCCTTGGCCTTGCGGGCGTCCTCGCGCTGCGCGTCCAGCGAGGCGAAGTGCGCCTTGCGGCGCTTGGAGAATGCCGAGCGCGCATGCGAGAAACGGTGCCACAGCTCGTCGTCCGACTTCCGGTCGAGCCGCGGCAGCCCCTTCCAGGTGTCCACCAGGGCGCGCAGCCGTTCACCGGCCGACCGCCACTGGTCGCTCTGCGCCAACTCCTCGGCCTCGATGACCAGCGCGTCCTTTGCGTGCCGCGCCTCGTCGGACTGCTTGGCCCGCTGGGCCTTGCGCTCCTCACGGCGCGCGTCGACCGTCTCGACGAGCTTGTCCAGCCGCTCCCGCAGCGTGGCCAGGTCGCCGACCGCGTGGTGCGCGTCCACCTGCTCGCGCAGGTGGGCGACGGCGGTCTGGGCGTCCTTCGCCGACAGGTCGGTGGTCTTCACTCGCTTTTCGAGGAGGCCGATCTCGACAACCAGGCCTTCGTACTTGCGCTCGAAGTAGGCCAGCGCCTCATCAGGAGAGCCGGCCTGCCAGGAGCCGACGACCTGCTCGCCGTCGGCCGTACGCACGTACACGGTCCCCGTCTCGTCGACGCGGCCCCACGGGTCGCTGCTCACAGCGCCTCCTCCACATGATGCCTGCGAGAGGCGTCAGCGCCCCCGGGCATCGTCCACAGTTTCGTCACGGCCAACATAGGCGACCGGCAGGGCGGCTGTCCGCATCCCGCGCGACCGAAATTTCGCAGCTGGCGGTCAGGATTTCGTCACGGTCATCTTGTTGATCACGACCGTCGCGTTGGGCGCTCCGTCGCCCGCGCCGGTGCTTTCGCCGGCCGCCGCGATCTTCTCCAGTACCGCCATTCCGTCCTTGGAAATAGTTCCGAACGGTGTGTAACTGGCCGGTAGCTGACTGTCTTGGTAGACGAGGAAGAACTGGCTGCCGCCGGTGTGTGCCTGGCCGGTGTTGGCCATGGCGATGGTGCCCGCCGGATACACGCCGCCCGTAAGGGTTTTGTCCTTCAGGTTCTCGTCCGGGATCGTGTAGCCGGGGCCGCCGGAGCCGGCGCCCGTCGGGTCACCGCACTGCAGCACGTAGATGCCGTTCGTGGTGAGCCGGTGGCACTTCGTGTGGTCGAAGTAACCCTTGGCCGCGAGGAAGCTGAACGAGTTCACGGTGTGCGGGGCCGCGGCCGTCTTCAGTGCGATGTCTATCTCGCCGCAGGTCGTCGCCATCTTCATCGTGTAGTCCGCGGACTTGTCGATGGTGATCGCCGGTTCCTTCTTCCAGGTCTCCGTCTTCACCTTGCCCGCTGCGGCCTTCTCGCACGGATCCGGCGCCGCGCTCGGCGCCGAGGCGCTGGGGGACGCCTCCGCGGCCGCGCTGGACGCCTTGTCGTCGTTCTTGAAGACCCCGGTCGCGTACGAAACGACGCTGCCGATCACGATGACGCCGAGGACCGAGGCGATGATCGCGTTGCGTGCATGTGTCTTGCGCCGCGCGGCTGTGCGCCGCTGCTGCTGTCGCAAGAACTTCTCCCGGGCGAGCTGACGCCGCCGCTGCTCCTGGGTGACCACCGGGTTTTCTCCTCATGCGTCTCGTACGTCAAGTGGGACGCGTGCGTCTTGTGAGCCGACCGCCTGCGTGTGCCCCGTACCGTATATGGGTTCGCTGAGGATTCGGCAGCGCCGGTAGGCTCTGATCCACAGCTGCCCGCCCCGTACGACGCCGTATGACCTCGTACGCCACAAACGAAGGACGATCGTGCTCATTGCCGGGTTCCCCGCAGGGGCCTGGGGGACCAATTGTTATCTGGTCGCCCCCGGCGCGGGTGAGGAGTGCGTGATCATCGACCCGGGCCATCAGGCCGCCCAGGGAGTCGAGGACGCGCTCAGGAAGCATCGGCTCAAGCCCGTCGCGGTCATCCTCACGCATGGCCACATCGACCATGTCGCCTCGGTCGTCCCGGTGTGCGGAGCACATGACGTACCGGCCTGGATCCACCCCGAGGACCGGTACATGATGAGCGACCCGGAGAAGGCGCTCGGCCGTTCCATCGGGATGCCGCTGATGGGCGAACTGACCGTGGGGGAGCCGGACGACGTCCGTGAGCTGACCGACGGCGCACGGCTGGAACTGGCCGGCCTGGAGCTGTCCGTCGCCCACACGCCCGGCCATACGAAGGGGTCGGTGACCTTCCAGATGCCCGAGAACACGGAGATTCCTTCCGTTTTCTTCTCCGGGGATCTGCTCTTCGCCGGCTCCATCGGACGCACCGACCTGCCGGGCGGCTCCCACACCGAGATCCTCGACTCGCTGGCCCGCGTGTGCCTGCCGCTCGACGACTCGACCGTGGTGCTGTCCGGCCACGGCCCCCAGACCACCATCGGCCAGGAGCGCGCCACCAACCCGTATCTGCGGCAGGTGGCGGCCGGCCCCGGGAGCATTGACGCTCCCCGACGAGGAATGTGACGAGAACCTTCGTGAGCACCTTCAAGGCCCCCAAGGGCACCTACGACCTGGTTCCGCCGGCGAGCGCGAAGTACCTCGCGGTCCGCGAGGCGATCGCCGCTCCGCTCAGGAACTCCGGCTACGGCTACATCGAGACGCCCGGTTTCGAGAACGTCGAGCTGTTCGCGCGCGGGGTCGGTGAGTCCACCGACATCGTGACCAAAGAGATGTACGCCTTCGAGACCAAAGGCGGCGACAAGCTGGCGCTGCGCCCCGAGGGCACCGCGTCCGTGCTGCGCGCCGCACTGGAGGCCAACCTGCACAAGGCGGGCAACCTCCCCGTCAAGCTCTGGTACTCGGGCTCCTACTACCGCTACGAGCGCCCCCAGAAGGGCCGCTACAGGCACTTCTCGCAGGTCGGTGCCGAGGCGATCGGCGCCGAGGACCCGGCGCTCGACGCCGAGTTGATCATCCTGGCCGACCAGGCGTACCGCTCGCTGGGCCTGCGCGAATTCCGCATCCTGCTGAACTCCCTCGGCGACAAGGAGTGCCGTCCCGTCTACCGGGCCGCCCTCCAGGACTTCCTGCGCGGGCTGAACCTGGACGAGGAGACGCTCCGCCGCGCCGAGATCAACCCGCTGCGGGTCCTCGACGACAAACGCGACGACGTCCAGAAGCAGTTGGTCGGCGCACCGTTGCTGCGTGACTACCTGTGTGACGCGTGCAAGGCGTACCACGAGGAGGTGCGCGAGCTGATCACGGCCGCGGGTGTCTCCTTCGAGGACGACCCGAGGCTCGTGCGTGGGTTGGACTACTACACCCGGACCACCTTCGAGTTCGTCCACGACGGACTGGGGTCCCAGTCCGCGGTCGGCGGCGGCGGTCGTTACGACGGCCTCTCCGAGATGATCGGCGGGCCCGCGCTGCCGTCCGTCGGCTGGGCGCTGGGCGTCGACCGTACGGTCCTCGCCCTCGAAGCCGAGGGTGTCTCGCTCGAACTCCCGGCGTCCACCAGCGTGTTCGCGGTACCGCTGGGGGAGGAGGCCCGCCGGGTGCTCTTCGGTGTGGTCACCGAGCTGCGCAGGGCGGGGGTCGCGGCGGACTTCTCCTACGGGGCGAAGGGGCTCAAGGGCGCGATGAAGAACGCGAACCGGTCGGGCGCCCGGTACACGATCGTCGCCGGTGAGCGGGACCTCGCCGAGGGCGTGGTGCAGCTCAAGGACATGGAGTCCGGGGAGCAGGCGGCAGTGGCGGTCGAGGGGATCGTGGCGGAGATTGCGGGGCGGTTGGGCTGAGGGTGGGTTTTTCGCCCCCTCCGCCCCTTCCCGTTCCGTTCCTGGGGGCTGCCGCCCCCAGGCCCCCGCTGTCGGCCTGGACGGCCTCGTCCTCAAACGCCTGACGGGCTGAAACGGGGCGGAGCCCCGGAAGTACGGGACGGTCAGCGGCGGAGGGGGCGAAGAGATCTCACTCCAGCAACCCGAGCCGCATCGCACACGTAACCGCAGCCGTCCGGTCGGCCACCCCCAACTTCCCGAAGACCCTTAGCAAATAGGTCTTCACGGTGGACTCCCCGATGAACATCCGGCGCCCGATCTCGGCGTTGGTGCACCCCTCGGCGACCAGTCGGAGAACAGCCGTCTCGCGCTCGGACAACCGCGGCCGCTCCGGCTTCGTACGCAGTTGGTCGACGAGCCGCGCGGCCACGGACGGGGCGAGAACGGTCTCCCCGCGGGCCGCCGCCCGCACGGCGTCCGCGAGTTGACCCCGTGGCAGGTCCTTGAGCAGGTATCCCGCCGCCCCCGCCTCCACGGCCCGAAGGATGTCCCTGTCCGTCTCGTACGTCGTCAGTACGACGACCCGGCAGGTCAGCCCGGCCGCGGTCATCCGGACGATCGAGTCGACACCCCCGCCTCCCGGCATGCGCAGGTCCATGAGCACGATGTCGGGCCGGAGTTCGGCGGCCATTGCCTCCGCCTGCGGACCGCTGGACGCGTCGCCCACCACGTCGAGGTCGGGCTCGGCGCTGAGCATCGCGCGCAGCCCTTCGCGTACGACGGGATGGTCGTCGGCGAGGACGATCCGGATCACGGGCCACTCCTGGAGACGGGCAGGCGGACGGTGACGGTGGTACCGGCGCCGGGTGAACTGCGCACCTGTGCGGTGCCGCCCACTTCGGCCGCCCGGGAGCGCAGCCCTGCGAGGCCGTAGCCGCTGACCGGCGCCGCGGGATCGAAGCCGCGGCCGTCGTCACGCACGGACACGGTGAGGGCTTCGGCGGCGTACTCCAGGGCGATGCTGACCGTGGCCGAACTGCCCGCGTGCTTGCGGGCGTTGGTGAGCGCCTCCTGGCAGGTGCGCAGGACGACCACCTCGGGCCCGGCAGGGACCGCGCGCACCGGACCGCTCACCTCGACGGTCGCGTCATGGCGGGCGGCGAGGCGGCGCAGTGCGTCGGGCAGCGAGGCGCCGTCCAGGTCGGCGGGTGTGCCTCCGATGACCAGGGCCCGCGCCTCGGCGAGGTTCTGCCGGGCGGTCTCGGCCATCAGGGCCAGGTGGCGGCGAGCTTCGGGCGGATCGCGGTCGAGTTCTGCCTCGACGGCCTGGACGAGCATCAACAGGCTGGTGAAGCCCTGCGCGAGGGTGTCGTGGATCTCTCGGGAGAACCGCTCGCGCTCGGCCAGCGCGCCGTGCGCGGCCGAGAGGCGGGAGATCTCATGACGGCTGGCGTCCAACTCCGTGATCAGCACCGCCCGTTCCTGGCTCTGCTCGATGATGCGGATGACCCAGCTGCCGACGGCCGCCGAGAAGACGAGGGTGACCACGGCGAAGACCGAGTTGAAGAAGACGTCCTGATCGCTGGGCCACCACAGCGCGGCCCAGCCCACCACCGGGGCGATGTTGATGACGGTCACGGCTGTCAGGGCCCGGCGCAGGCGCAGTGCGATGAAGCACTGGGGTACCAGCGCGAACGTCATCAGGCGGGTCTCACCGACCAGGACGCCGGGCGGCAGGAAGAGCAGGATCGCGCCCGCTATGTAGGCAAGGGCGAGGCGCTCGTCCGGGACTTCGGAGGTGAGGATGGGGCGCCCGACCACGAGGTACCAGGGAATGAGCAGCAGGAGCAGCCCGCCCGCCGCGACGCGTACGTGCCACGCCGGATAGTCCGTGCCGAGCACGAATACCAGAGTGGCCACCCACACGATCACGAAGTACGAGTCCCACAGCCGGAACGAGCGGTCCCAGGTGTTCGACTCGCGCGGCCCGTTCGGCTCCAGCGCCCCGATCGGCGCCGGGTCCGGATCGTCAAGAGGCCTGCCCGGAGCACCGGCACTCATCCGTCGCGCCGGTTCTTCCACCGGAAGGTCAGCAGACACAGCAGCAATCCTCCGACGCACCACGCCCCGAGCACCAGGGCGATCCGCCCGAACTCCCAACTGCCCGCCTGTTCAAGGACGCTCGCCGACTCCGGCAGGAACACACCGCGCAGCCCTTGGCACATCCACTTCAGCGGGAACAGAGCGCCGACGTTCAGCATCCAGTCCGGGATCGTGTCGATCGCGATGTACACCCCGGAGATGAACTGCAGTACCAGGAAGGGCAGTACGACCACAGAGGTGGCGCTCCTGCCGGACTTGGGGACCGAGCTGATGGCGATGCCGAGCAGAGCGCACGCCGTGAGCCCCAGGACGAAGACCCAGGCGAAGTCGAACCACGTGCCGACGTCCGAGGGCAGATCGACGTCGTACAGCGTCGTGCCGACCAGGAGCAGTACGGCGGTCTCCAGGGCGCCGGTCACGAGAACCAGCCATATCTTGCCGAGGAAGTACGCGGCCGGTGGCATCGGCGTGCCGCGCAGCCGGCGCAGCACCTTCTCGTCCCGTTCGATCGCGATCGAGATGCCGAGGGACTGGAAGCTGGTGGACATGATCCCGGCGGCCATCATCGCGGGGACGTACAGCTGCGAGGCGGTGATGCCCGCACCCTCCACGTCGTCGCTGAAGATCGACGCGAAGAGGAAGAGGAAGACGACCGGGAAGGCGAAGGTGAACACCACCTGCTCGCGCTGGCGGAAGAACTGCTTGAGCTCCAGGACGCCCTGGTGGAGCCCGAGCCCCCAGACCCCGGGAAGTCGCCCGGCAACGGTCTCTTCATGTGTGCGTACGGCGGTCGTGGTCATCGCCCGCCCTCCTGTCCGGTCAGTCGCAGATAGACGTCCTCCAAGGTGGGGCGGAGCACGCGCAGTCCCGGAATCTCGCCGTCGAAGCGGCGGGTCAGCTCGGCGACCGTTCGTGTGGGCGTGACTGTGTGCTCGGCGCGCGGCGTGCCGTCGGGCTCCGTCCACTCCACGGTGGCCCCGGTGCCGAATTGCTCCCGCAGCGCGGAGGGCTCGCCCTCGGCGACAACCTGCCCCTTCGCGATGACCGCGAGCCGGTGCGCGAGCGCCTCCGCCTCCTCCAGGTAGTGCGTGGTCAGCAGGATCGTCGTGCCCTCGGCGGACAGCTTCCGGATCAGCTCCCAGAACTGCCGCCGGGCCGCCGGGTCGAAGCCGGTCGTCGGCTCGTCCAGGAGCAGCAGCTCAGGGCGGCCGATCACGCCGAGTGCCACGTCGAGGCGCCTGCGCTGACCGCCGGAGAGTGCCTTGACGCGACTGCCGGCCTTCTCCTCCAGGCCGACCAGGCCGATGACTTCCTCCGGATCGCGCGGCCTCGGGTAATAGCGGGCGAAATGCCGCACGGTCTCCCGCACCGTCAACTCGGCGGGCGCGGATTCGTCCTGCCATACGATGCCGACGCGCGAGCGCCAGGCGCGCTTGGCGCTCGCGGGATCCGCGCCGAGCACGGAGACCTCGCCCGCGTCCCGCCCGCGGTTGCCCTGGAGGATCTCCACGGTGGTGCTCTTGCCGGCTCCGTTGGGCCCGAGCAGACCGAACACCTCGCCCTGCCGGATGCTGAGATCGATGCCGTCGACGGCGGTCACATCGCCGTACCGTTTGCGCAGGCCCCGTACGTCCACCGCGAGTTGGTCCCCGTGAGTTGTCATGCCGACAAGCCTCCCGCCGGACCGAGCTCTCCGGGACGACCGTGCGTACTTCCTTATGTCCATCGAACGGTGGACACACGTGTGCGTGCGGCACAATATCCGTGCCCGCAGGCCCCTTCGAAGCTACGGAAACGGCGTGATGAGCAAGACGACAGTCAAGGACGCCTCCACCGACCACGACGACCGCACCGTCACCGCTCCGCGGACGGTCGGCGGCAGTCGTGCGCTCGCCCTGCTGCTGGTGATCACCGGTGCGGCAGGCCTCCTTGCCGCGTGGGTCATCACGATCGACAAGTTCAAGCTGCTGGAGAACCCGGACTTCGTGCCCGGGTGCAGCCTGAACCCGGTCGTGTCCTGCGGCAACATCATGAAGAGCGACCAGGCCGAGGCCTTCGGATTCCCCAACCCGATGCTCGGCCTTGTGACGTACGCCATCGTGATCGGCGTCGGCATGAGCCTGCTGGCTCGCACCACCTTCCCGCGCTGGTACTGGCTGACCTTCAACTTCGGCACGCTCTTCGGCGTCGGATTCTGCACCTGGCTGCAGTTCCAGTCGCTTTACCGCATCAACTCGCTGTGCCTGTGGTGCTGCCTGGCGTGGGTCGCCACGATCATCATGTTCTGGTACGTGACCTCGTCCAACATCCGCAACGGCTTCCTGCCCGCGCCGAACTGGCTGAAGAGCTTCTTCGGCGAGTTCACCTGGGTCCTGCCGGTGCTGCACATCGGGATCATCGGGATGCTGATCCTGACGCGCTGGTGGGACTTCTGGACCAGCTGACAGCTCCGATGACAGCCCCGAGGGGAATGTCAGTGGCGTGACATAGGGTTTTGTCCGTGGAGCCCGACCTATTCACCGCCGCAGCGGAAGAACGCCAGGAGAAGGACCCGTCCAGCAGTCCCCTGGCGGTCCGGATGCGCCCGCGCGTCCTCGACGAGGTCGTGGGCCAGCAGCATCTGCTGAAGCCGGGCTCACCCCTGCGCAGACTGGTCGGCGAGAGCGGTGGAGGCCCGGCCGGACCCTCCTCGGTGATTCTCTGGGGCCCACCCGGCACCGGCAAGACGACCTTGGCGTACGTGGTCTCCAAGGCCACGAACAAGCGCTTCGTCGAGCTCTCCGCGATCACAGCGGGCGTCAAGGAAGTGCGCGCGGTCATCGAGAGCGCCCGCCGTGCCACCGGCGGCTTCGGCAAGGAGACCGTCCTCTTCCTCGACGAGATCCACCGCTTCAGCAAGGCCCAGCAGGACTCCCTCCTCCCGGCCGTCGAGAACCGCTGGGTGACGCTGATCGCCGCTACCACCGAGAACCCGTACTTCTCGGTGATCTCGCCCCTGCTCTCCCGCTCCCTCCTCCTCACCCTCGAACCGCTCAGCGACGACGACCTGCGCGGCCTCCTCAAGCGCGCGCTCTCCGACGAGCGCGGCCTCAAGGACGCCGTCACCCTCCCCGAGGCCGCGGAGGAACACCTGCTGCGGATCGCCGGCGGTGACGCCCGCCGCGCGCTCACCGCCCTGGAGGCCGCCGCCGGGGCCGCGATCGACAAAGGTGAGCCCGAGATCACCCTCCAGACCTTGGAGGAGACCGTCGACCGAGCCGCCGTGACGTACGACCGCGACGGCGACCAGCACTACGACGTGGCGAGCGCCCTCATCAAGTCCATCCGCGGTTCCGATGTGGACGCCGCCCTGCACTACCTGGCCCGGATGATCGAGGCCGGTGAGGACCCCCGCTTCATCGCCCGCCGCCTGATGATCTCCGCCAGCGAGGACATCGGCCTGGCCGATCCGAACGCGCTGCCGATAGCCGTCGCGGCCGCCCAGGCCGTCGCGATGATCGGCTTCCCCGAGGCCGCGCTCACCCTCAGCCACGCCACCATCGCCCTAGCCCTGGCCCCGAAGTCCAACGCCGCGACGATGGCGATCGGCGCCGCCATGGAGGACGTACGCAAGGGGCACGCGGGCCCCGTACCGATGCATCTGCGCGACGGGCACTACAAGGGAGCCGCCAAGCTCGGTCACGCGCAGGGGTACGTGTATCCGCACGACCTGCCCGAGGGCATCGCCCCCCAGCAGTACGCCCCGGAGGAGCTCAAGGACCGGGAGTACTACACCCCGACCCGCCACGGCGCCGAGGCGCGCTACGCGGACGCGGTGGAATGGACCAGGAAGCACCTCGGTCGAGGGCGGTCCTGACCACCCTGTAGAATCCTCGAAGCGCTGCGTCCCGTGTCCGGCTCCGGTCGGCACCACCAGAACGGGACATCCAGCCGGAGCCCCGCCTCCAAGGGGGATTCCAGGAGCGTCGCGCACCGTCGAAGGTGTCGCGGGCAGCCCACCACCCTCCCGGCATCGGGAAACGGTCGGTGGGCCACTCGCGTGCTGCACGTATGTGCCCAGTCCAGGGAGCGGCTGCCCAGCAGGTCCGTAAGGGCCCGCGGGGTTTCCCAGGCTGCGGATGCGACCTCCCTTAACTCTGGTGAGCCGAAACCCGAAAAGAGAGACAGAGAGTGGCGAATCAGCCCCGCCCCAAGGTCAAGAAGTCGCGTGCCCTCGGCATCGCGCTGACCCCGAAGGCCGTCAAGTACTTCGAGGCCCGCCCCTACCCGCCGGGCGAGCACGGCCGTGGCCGTAAGCAGAACTCGGACTACAAGGTCCGTCTGCTCGAGAAGCAGCGTCTGCGCGCGCAGTACGACGTGTCCGAGCGTCAGCTCGTCCGCGCCTACGAGCGTGCCGCCAAGACGCAGGGCAAGACCGGTGAGGCCCTGGTCATCGAGCTGGAGCGTCGTCTCGACGCCCTGGTTCTGCGTTCGGGCATCGCCCGCACGATCTACCAGGCCCGCCAGATGGTCGTCCACGGCCACATCGAGGTCAACGGTGGCAAGGTCGACAAGCCGTCCTTCCGCGTCAAGCCCGACGACGTCGTGATGGTCCGCGAGCGCAGCCGCAGCAAGACGCTGTTCGAGGTCTCCCGCGCCGGTGGGTTCGCCCCCGACGGCGAGACCCCGCGCTACCTCCAGGTGAATCTCGGTGCCCTGGCGTTCCGCCTGGACCGCGAGCCGAACCGCAAGGAGATCCCGGTGATCTGCGACGAGCAGCTCGTCGTCGAGTACTACGCCCGCTGATCATTCTCCGGCGGACGTAGCACCACCTGCGTGTCAGCCCGTCGTCTCCCCGCCCTTCGAGGTGGGCGAGACGACGGGTTTGCGCATGTTCGGAGGCAGCGCGCGCGGCGCCGACAGCGCACCGAGCGGCCGGACTCCGGCTCGCGCCAGCGCCCGCGACACCGCCGCCTCCTGCCCGAGGCGCGCCCCTTCCCGTACGCACTCCTCGTACCGCCCGTCGCCCAGCCGCTCCCGGGCATTCGCCTCGCACTGCTCGTGCGGCGCGTTGTAGTACGCCGAGCCGAACAGCGGCAGCCCCACCGACGGCCACATGCGGGAAGCAGCCCCCTGAAGCAGGGCGGCCTCCGCCGGATCGCCCTCATCCGCGGTGACCAGCGCGAGCAGCTCGATCGCGAGGACCGTGCCGAGCAGATCGTTGAAGGCGTGGCCGATGCCGATGCCCTCCTCCAGGAGACGCCGGGCCCGTGCCTGATCGCCCTTGGCCTGGGCCCCGTACGCCAGGACGTACAACGCGTACGCCAGCGCCCAGCGCTCGCCGTGGTCCTCGCACACCTGGCGGACGTCCTCGCACAGATTCACCGCAGCCGGCAGATCCCCCTGGAACGCCAGGGCCATCGCCAGCTCGACCTGGCCCATCAGCACATTGCTGTTGAGTTCGCCGATCACGTGGTAGCGGTCCAGTGCCGAGCGCAGCAGGGATTCGGCGTGCGGCATGTCGTCCGAGAGCAGGGCCAGGCAGCCGGTGCGGTGCTCTGCATACGCCACCGCGGTGGCGTTGCCGGTACGGTCCGCCTCCGCACGGCACTCCTGCAACGCGGTCAGAGCGGGGACCATGTCGCCCTGCAGAACCGCCACATAGCCCAGCACCCACAGCGCCTTGAGCCGCGACTGATCACGATCGCTGTCGAGTTCGACGCCGCGCTGCAGCCAGTGCCGCCCCTCCGACAGCCGGCCGCAGCCGACCCAGTAGAACCAGAGGGTGCCCGCGAGGTACTGGCCCAGATGCGCCTCACCCGGCTCGGTCAGACAGTGCTCCAGCGCGCGGCGCAGATTGGGCAGCTCCGTCTCCACGCGCGTGGCGACCTCGCCCTGCCGCGGCGAGAACCAGTCCAACTCGCACCAGGTGGCCAGGCCCATGTACCAGTCGCGGTGGCGGCGGCGCAGCCGTGGGCCGTCGCCCGTCGCCTCCAGCCAGTGCGCTCCGTACGCGCCGACCGTGTCCAGCATCCGATAGCGCACGCCCGCCGCGGTCTCCTCGCGGGACAGCACGGACTGCGCGAGCAGCTCGCCCAGGACATCGAGAACGTCGTCGCTGTGCAGTCCCTCCCCGCTGCACACGTACTCGGCGGCCTCCAGGTCGAACTGCCCCGCGAACACCGACAGGCGCGACCACAGCAGCCGCTCCTCGGGCGTACACAGCTCATGGCTCCAGCCGATCGCCGTACGCAAGGTCTGGTGCCGCGGCAGTGCGTCGCGCCCGCCCCCCGTCAGCAGCCGGAAGCGGTCCTCCAGGCGGGACAGCAGCTGCGCGGGGGAGAGGGTGCTCAGCCGCCCCGCCGCCAGCTCGACGGCGAGCGGGATCCCGTCGAGGCGCCGGCACAGCTCCCGGACGTCGGGCCGGTTGCCGCCGTCCAGCGCGAACCCGGGCACCCGGGCCGCCGCCCGGTCCTCGAACAGCTCCGCCGCCTCGTGCTCGGCCAGCGGTGCCAGCGGGAACAGCCGCTCGCCCTCCAGGTCCAGGGGCCGACGCCCCACGGCGAGCACCCGCAGCCCCGGCGCACACCTCAGCAGCTCGCCCACCAGCGAGGCGCACACGTCCACCAGATGCTCGAACCCGTCCAGAACCAGCAGGAGTTGACGCTCGGCGAGATCCTCGAGAAGGACCTGACGCGGCGGCCGCGAGGTCTGATCCGTCAGGCTGAGAGCCTCGACGACGGTGTGCTCGACGAGGTCCGGCTCACGCACCGCGGACAGGTCCACGCGCCAAGCCCCGTCGCGTACGTCCGTCCGCGCCGCGCCGCGCGCCGCGAACCGTGACTTGCCGACGCCTCCCACGCCCGTCACCGTCACCAGGCGGGATGTCTCCAGCGCCTCGGCGAGGTGGGCGAGTTCGGTCGAGCGGCCCACGAACGTGTTGAGTTCCAGGGGCAGGTTGCCGAGCGGTGAACGGCCGGAGCGCTGAAAGCCTCGCATGGGACACGGAGCGTACTGACCCGTATGCGGTCCGTACAATCGCTTGCCGCAGCTCTGGTGCCGGGCGGCGGTAATGCGGTACGGAGCGACGGCCTCGGCGCGATAGGCTCGGGAAACTGTAATTTTGGTTTCCGATGTTCCATGCACGTATCAGGGAGCGGGTGCGGACAGTGTCCGGTGGAGAGGTGGCCGGGATCCTGGTGGCCGTCTTCTGGGCGATCCTGGTCTCCTTTCTCGCCGTCGCGCTGGCGAGGCTGGCCCAGACGCTCAAGGCGACCACCAAGCTCGTGGCGGACGTGACCGACCAGGCCGTCCCCCTGCTTGCCGACGCCTCCTCGGCGGTCCGCTCCGCGCAGACCCAGATCGACCGCGTCGACGCCATCGCCTCCGACGTCCAGGAGGTCACGTCGAACGCGTCGGCGCTGTCCACCACGGTCGCCTCGACCTTCGGCGGCCCCCTGGTCAAGGTCGCGGCGTTCGGCTACGGCGTGCGCCGGGCCATCGGAGGCCGTCGTGAGAACGAGCCCCCCAAGGCGTCCCGCCGCACCGTGATCGTGGGCCGCACCGTCCCGTCGGCGCGACGGGGAAAGCGGAAGAAGGACTGACGCAGCGATGTTCCGCCGTACGTTCTGGTTCACCGCGGGCGCAGCCGCCGGTGTGTGGGCCACCACCAAAGTCAACCGCAAGCTCAAGCAGCTGACCCCCGAAAGCCTCGCGGCACAGGCCGCGAACAAGGCGATCGACGCGGGTCACCGGCTCAAGGACTTCGCGCTCGACGTCCGCGACGGCATGGTCCAGCGGGAGGCCGAACTCGACGAGGTGCTCGGTCTGAACGCGTCCGTCGACCACGAACTGCCGGGCCCCCGACGCCGCGCCGCGATCGAGAACCGCAACAGCTCGGACTACAGCAAGAACCCGACGTACGTCGAGAGGTCGACGTACACGTACAACCGGAATGAGGACCACTGATGGAGTCGGCCGAGATTCGCCGCCGCTGGTTGAGCTTCTACGAGGAGCGCGGTCACACCGTCGTCCCCTCGGCGTCGCTCATCGCGGACGACCCGACTCTGCTCCTGGTCCCCGCGGGCATGGTCCCCTTCAAGCCGTACTTCCTCGGTGAGGTCAAGCCGCCGTGGCCGCGCGCCACCAGCGTGCAGAAGTGCGTACGCACGCCCGACATCGAAGAGGTCGGCAAGACCACCCGGCACGGCACGTTCTTCCAGATGTGCGGCAACTTCTCCTTCGGCGACTACTTCAAGGAAGGCGCCATCACCTACGCCTGGGAGCTGCTCACCTCGCCCCAGGACAAGGGCGGTTACGGGCTCGACCCGGAGCGCCTGTGGATCACGGTCTACCTCGACGACGACGAGGCCGAGCAGATCTGGCGCGAGAAGATCGGCGTCCCCGCCGAGCGCATCCAGCGCCTCGGCAAGAAGGACAACTACTGGTCCATGGGCGTCCCCGGACCCTGTGGCCCGTGTTCCGAGATCAACTACGACCGCGGTCCTGAGTTCGGCGTCGAGGGCGGCCCGGCCGTCAACGACGAGCGGTACGTGGAGATCTGGAACCTGGTCTTCATGCAGTACGAGCGCGGCGAGGGCACCTCGAAGGACGACTTCGAGATCCTCGGCGACCTGCCCAGCAAGAACATCGACACCGGCCTTGGCCTGGAACGCCTCGCCATGATTCTGCAGGACGTGCAGAACCTGTACGAGATCGACACCTCCATGGCTGTCATCAACAAGGCCACCGAGCTGACCGGCGTCGAATACGGCGCCGCCCCGGACTCCGACGTCTCCCTGCGCGTGGTCACCGACCACATGCGTACGTCCGTGATGCTCATCGGCGACGGAGTCTCGCCCGGCAACGAGGGCCGTGGCTATGTGCTGCGCCGCATCATGCGCCGCGCCATCCGCAACATGCGGCTGCTCGGAGCCACCGGCCCGGTCGTGCAGGACCTCGTGGACATCGTGATCGAGATGATGGGCCAGCAGTATCCGGAGCTGGTTTCCGACCGCAAGCGCATCGAGACCGTGGCTCTTGCCGAGGAGGCCGCCTTCGTCAAGACGCTGCGGGCCGGTACGAACATCCTCGACACCGCCGTCACGGAGACCAAGGCCGCCGGCGGCAAGGTGCTGGCCGGCGACAAGGCCTTCCTGCTCCACGACACCTGGGGCTTCCCGATCGACCTCACCCTCGAAATGGCCGCCGAACAGGGCCTTTCGGTGGACGAGGACGGCTTCCGCCGCCTGATGAAGGAGCAGCGGGACAAGGCCAAGGCCGACGCCCGGTCCAAGAAGACCGGCCACGCCGACCTCGGCGCCTACCGCCAGATCGCCGACGCCGCCGGTGAGACCGACTTCATCGGCTACGACCGGACCGAGGGCGAGTCGACGATCGTCGGCATCCTGGTCGACGGCGCCTCGTCGCCCGCTGCCACCGAGGGCGACGAGGTCGAGATCGTCCTCGACCGCACCCCGTTCTACGCCGAGGGCGGCGGCCAGATCGGCGACACCGGGCGGATCAGGCTCGACACCGGTGCCGTCGTCGAGGTCCGCGACTGCCAGAAGCCGGTCCCGGGCGTGTACGTCCACAAGGGTGTCGTCCAGGTCGGCGAGGTCACCGTCGGTGCCAAGGCCCAGGCCTCCATCGACGCCCACCGCCGCAAGTCCATCGCCCGCGCCCACTCGGCCACGCACCTCACGCACCAGGCCCTGCGCGACGCCCTCGGCCCGACGGCCGCCCAGGCCGGTTCCGAGAACCAGCCCGGCCGTTTCCGCTTCGACTTCGGCTCCCCGGCCGCCGTACCGCACACGGTGATGGCCGATGTCGAGCAGCAGATCAACGAGGTGCTCGCCCGCGACCTGGACGTGCACGCCGAGGTCCTGAGCCTCGACGAGGCCAAGAAGCAGGGCGCCATCGCCGAGTTCGGCGAGAAGTACGGCGAGCGCGTCCGCGTCGTCACCATCGGCGACTTCTCCAAGGAGCTGTGCGGCGGCACGCACGTCCACAACACCGCCCAGCTCGGCCTGGTCAAGCTGCTGGGCGAGTCGTCCATCGGCTCCGGCGTACGCCGTATCGAGGCCCTGGTCGGCGTGGACGCGTACAACTTCCTGGCCCGCGAGCACACGGTCGTCGCCCAGCTCCAGGAACTGGTCAAGGGCCGCTCCGAGGAGCTTCCGGAGAAGATCTCCGCCATGCTCGGCAAGCTGAAGGACGCCGAGAAGGAGATCGAGAAGTTCCGCGCGGAGAAGGTCCTCCAGGCCGCCGGCGGTCTCGTCGACTCCGCCAAGGACGTACGCGGTGTCGCTCTCGTCACCGGCCAGGTCCCGGACGGCACAAGCGCCGACGATCTGCGCAAGCTGGTCCTCGATGTGCGCGGCCGCATCCAGGGTGGACGGGCCGCCGTTGTGGCCCTGTTCACGACGGCCAACGGTAAGCCGCTCACGGTCATCGCCACCAACGAAGCCGCCCGCGAGCGGGGCCTCAAGGCCGGCGACCTGGTCCGTACGGCTGCCAAGACCCTCGGCGGCGGCGGTGGCGGCAAGCCGGACGTCGCCCAGGGCGGCGGCCAGAACCCGGCCGCCATCGGCGACGCCATCGACGCGGTCGAGCGGCTCGTCGCCGAGACGGCCAAGTAGGGCCACCGGACATGCGCAGAGGACGTCGTCTCGCGATCGACGTCGGGGATGCCCGTATCGGGGTCGCCTCGTGCGACCCCGACGGGATCCTCGCGACTCCGGTCGAGACGGTCCCGGGGCGCGACGTCCCCGCCGCGCACCGCCGGTTGAAGCAGCTCGTCGAGGAATACGAACCGATCGAGGTGATCGTCGGCCTCCCTCGCTCCCTCAAGGGTGGCGAGGGCCCGGCCGCGGTCAAGGTCCGTGCCTTCACCCAGCACCTCGCCCAGGGCATCGCTCCCGTTCCGGTCCGACTCGTCGACGAGCGCATGACCACGGTGACGGCCAGTCAGGGCCTGCGCGCCTCGGGCGTGAAGTCCAAGAAGGGCAGGTCCGTCATCGATCAGGCAGCCGCCGTGATCATCCTTCAGCAGGCTTTGGAGTCCGAACGGGTGTCGGGTAAATCTCCGGGCGAGGGCGTCGAAGTGGTTGTCTGATCGCGATACGGTAACGTTCCGCGCGATGCGGCTCTGTTCGAACAGCCACCGCACAGCAGAAGAGACGGAACGGAGGCGGTGCCGCAAGCACCGCGTGCCCGCCGCCTCGCGGCTCTAGGGGATCAATGACTGAGTATGGCCGGGGCCCAGGCTCCGAACCGTGGCATCCGGAGGACCCGTTGTTCGGGGACAACGGATGGGGAGGACAGGCCGAAGACGGCCAGTCCCCCTACGGCGGCCAGCCGCAGCAGTATCCGCAGCAGCCGCAACAGCAGCAGCACCAGCAGCAGCACCAGCAGTACGGCGACTGGGCCGCTGGTCAGCAGGGCGGGTACGGCCAGGACCAGCAGCAATATCAGGGGCAGGGCCAGGGCCAGGGGCAGTTCCCTGCTCAGAACCAGCAGTCCTATGTCGACCAAGGGCAGCAGCAGTACGCGGACCAGAGCCAGCAGCAGTACGGCGGCCAGGGTCAGCAGCCGTACGGTGGTCAAGGGCAGCAGCCGTACGCGGACCAGGGTCAGCAACAGCAGTACGTGGACCAGAGCCAGCCGCAGTACGGCGGTCAGGGTCAGCAGCAGTACGACAACAGTGGCTGGGGCAACGGGGCGCAACAGCAGGTCCCCTACGCCGCCGACCCGGCCGACCCGTACGGGGGCCAGCCCGTCGCGTACGGCGCTGAGCAGCCCGACCAGTACGGGACCCCCGACGCCTACCCGCCCCCCGAGCCGCCGGCCCGCCGTCGCGCCGAACCCGAGCCGAAGACCGACTGGGATCCCGGACCGGACCAGGGGGAGCACGCCTTCTTCGCCGGGGGCGGCGACGATGATGACGATGCGGACGACGACGATCCGAAGGGCCGCGGCGGACGCGGTGACAAGAAGGGCCGAGGCGGCGGCAAGGGCAAGAAACGCCGCAGCGGGTGTGCCTGTCTGGTGGTCGTCCTGGTCTTCGGGGGCGGGATCGGCGGAGTCGGGTATTTCGGCTACCAGTTTTACCAGAATCGTTTTGGCGCGGCGCCCGATTATGCCGGGGACGGCACGAGCGAAAGCGTGAACGTCACCATTCCAAAGGGCGCAGTCGGTTATACGATTGGGCAGACCTTGAAGGATGCCGGTGTCGTCAAGAGTGTCGACGCTTTTGTGACTGCGCAATCTCAGAATCCCAAGGGAAATTCCATTCAGGCGGGTGTCTACACGCTCAAGAAGGAAATGTCCGGGGAAAGTGTCGTCGCGCTGATGCTCAGCCCTGAAAGTCGCAACAATCTGATCATTGCCGAGGGTTCACGCAATTCGACGATCTACGAGAAGATCGACGCCCGTCTTGAGGTCAAGAAAGGCACGACCAAGGGCGTTGCGGAGAAAGACTGGGAGAGCCTCGGTCTTCCTGACTGGGCGAACACGGACAAGGACATCAAGGACCCGCTGGAAGGATTCCTCTTCCCCTCCAGCTATCCCGTTTCCAAGGGGATGGAGCCCAAGGAAGTCCTGAAGCAGATGGTCGACCTGGCCAAGGAGAAGTACGCCGACTACGGCCTTGAGTCCAAGGCCGAGGGCCTGAAACTGAAGAACCCGTTGGAGCTTCTCACCGTCGCGAGTCTCGTTCAGGCCGAGGGGAAGACGCATGACGACTTCCGCAAGATGTCGGAGGTCATCTACAACCGGCTGAAGTCCACGAACACGGAGACCAACCAGCTGTTGCAGTTCGACTCGACCTTCAACTATTTGAAGGGTCAGAGTAAGATCAACATCAGCGAGTCCGAGATCAACAGTAACCAGGACCCGTACAACACGTACACGCAGAAGGGCCTCCCGCCCGGGCCCATCGACAACCCTGGTGACGACGCGTTGAAGGCGGCGCTGAATCCCACCAAGGACGGCTGGATCTACTTCGTGGCGACCGACGGTCAGAACAAGACGGAGTTCGCCAAGACATACGCGGAATTCCAGGAGCTCAAGGACAAGTTCAATGACAGCTCAGGCAGCTGACGCACGCCGGGCCGCCGTACTCGGTTCTCCGATCGCCCACTCCCTCTCCCCGGTGCTGCATCGCGCCGCCTACGAGGAACTCGGCCTCAGCGACTGGTCGTACGACCGTTTCGACGTCGATGAGGAGTCGCTGCCCGGGTTCTTCGAGAAGCTCGGACCGGAGTGGGCGGGGCTGTCGCTGACCATGCCGCTGAAGCGGGCCGTGATTCCGCTGCTCGACGAGGTGAGTGAGACGGCGGCCTCCGTAGAGGCGGTCAACACCGTGGTGCTCACCGCGGACGGCCGACGCGTCGGCGACAACACCGACATCCCCGGGATGGTCGCCGCCCTGCGCGAGCGGGGTATCGAGCAGGTGGACTCCGCCGCGGTCCTCGGCGCAGGTGCCACCGCTTCGTCGGCGCTCGCCGCGCTGGCCCGGATCTGTACAGGCGAGGTCGTCGCCTACGTCCGTAGCGCGGAGCGGGCCGCCGAGATGCGGCAGTGGGGCGAGCGGCTCGGCCTGGAGGTGCGGACTCAGGACTGGGCGGACGCCGAGCAGGCACTGCACGCGCCGCTCGTGATCGCCACGACCCCGGCGGGTACGACGGACGCGCTGGCCGCGGCCATTCCCGAGCGTCCCGCCACCTTGTTCGACGTGCTGTACGACCCGTGGCCGACCGAGCTCGCGGCGCGCTGGTCGGCGTACGGCGGTGCCGTGGTCAGCGGGCTCGACCTGCTGGTGCACCAGGCGGTGCTCCAGGTCGAGCAGATGACCGGGCGTTCCCCCGCGCCGCTCGATGCCATGCGGAAGGCGGGCGAGCACGCGCTCGCCGGCGGGCACTGATCCCTCCCTGCCCGCACAGCGTCCGTCCGTCTGCTGGACCTGTGACCGGTTCCCATACGTGGACGTGGGAGGATCGGGGTGGCGGGCCAGGGCCGCGCACCCGGTCGCGCCGTCGCGGTACGCGAGGACGCGCGTACGCAGCAGCAGTACCAGGGCGCGAGCATGAGGAGCACCGTTGAGCAGGTTGCGCTGGCTGACCGCGGGGGAATCCCACGGTCCCGCACTTGTCGCGACGCTGGAGGGACTTCCCGCCGGCGTGCCGATCACCACGGACATGGTGGCGGACCATCTGGCCCGGCGGCGGCTCGGCTATGGGCGCGGTGCCCGGATGAAGTTCGAGCGCGACGAGATCACCTTCCTGGGCGGCGTACGCCACGGGCTCACCCTCGGTTCGCCGGTGGCCATCATGGTCGGCAACACCGAGTGGCCCAAGTGGGAACAGGTCATGTCGGCCGACCCCATCGATCCGGAGATCCTCGCCGATGTCGCCCGCAACGCCCCGCTGACCCGGCCCCGGCCCGGTCACGCGGACCTCGCGGGCATGCAGAAGTACGGCTTCGACGAGGCCCGGCCGATCCTGGAGCGGGCGAGCGCGCGGGAGACGGCGGCGCGGGTGGCGCTGGGTGCGGTGGCCCGTTCGTACCTCAAGGAGACGGCCGGGATCGAGATCGTCTCGCACGTCGTCGAGCTGGCGGCGGCGAAGGCCCCGTACGGCGTCTACCCCAAGCCCTCCGACGTGGCGAAGCTCGACGCCGATCCGGTGCGCTGCCTGGACAGCGACACGTCGAAGGCGATGGTCGCGGAGATCGACCAGGCCCACAAGGACGGCGACACGCTCGGCGGTGTGGTCGAGGTGCTGGCGTACGGCGTGCCGGTGGGACTCGGCTCGCACGTGCACTGGGACCGGCGGCTGGACGCCCGGCTCGCGGCCGCGCTCATGGGTATCCAGGCGATCAAGGGTGTCGAGGTCGGCGACGGTTTCGAGCTGGCCCGGGTGCCGGGCTCGCAGGCGCACGACGAGATCGTCCGCACCGAGGACGGTATCCGGCGCACCTCGGGTCGCTCCGGCGGCACCGAGGGCGGTCTGACCACCGGTGAGCTGCTGCGCGTACGGGCGGCGATGAAGCCGATCGCGACCGTGCCGCGCGCGCTGGCGACCATCGACGTGGCCACCGGCGAGGCGACCAAGGCGCACCACCAGCGCTCGGACGTGTGCGCGGTTCCGGCCGCCGGGATCGTCGCGGAGGCGATGGTGGCGCTGGTTCTCGCGGACGCCGTCGCGGAGAAGTTCGGCGGGGACAGCGTCCCAGAGACGCGCCGCAACGTGCGGTCCTACCTCGAGAACCTGGTCGTACGGTGACCGGTCCGCGGATCGTCCTCGTCGGCCCGATGGGAGTGGGCAAGTCCACGGTGGGCGCGCTGGTCGCCGAGCGGCTCGGCTGTGTCTACCGGGACACCGACGACGACATCGTGGGGGAGCAGGGCCGCACCATCGCCGACATCTTCGTCGACGAGGGCGAGCCGGTCTTCCGCGCGATCGAGAAGCAGGCCGTGAAGCGGGCGCTGGCCGAGCACGACGGTGTCCTGGCGCTCGGCGGCGGCGCGATCCTGGACGAGGAGACACGCGCTCTGCTCGCCGGGCACCAGGTCGTGTACCTCTCGATGGACGTCGAGGAAGCGGTCAGGCGCACCGGCCTCAACACGGCGAGGCCCCTGCTGGCCGTCAACCCGCGCCGGCAGTGGCGCGAGCTGATGGACGCGCGCCGCGACCTGTACACCGAAGTCGCCCGGGCGGTCGTGGCAACCGACGACCGCACCCCCGAAGAGGTCACCCAAGCGGTCCTCGACGCAATGGAGTTGAAGGAAGCATGAGCGAGGCAGTGACCCGCATCCAGGTCGGCGGAACCGCGGGCACCGACCCCTACGAGGTCCTGGTCGGCCGTCAACTCCTCGGTGAGCTCGGCGGGTTGATCGGCGACAAGGCCCAGCGGGTCGCGGTCATCCACCCCGAGTCGCTCGCCGACACCGGTGCGGCCCTCTGCGCCGACCTGGGTGAGCAGGGCTACGAGGCCGTCGCCATCCAGGTGCCGAACGCCGAGGAGGCCAAGACCGCCGAGGTCGCCGCGTACTGCTGGAAGGCGCTGGGACAGTCCGGCTTCACCCGCACCGACGTCATCGTGGGCGTCGGCGGCGGCGCCACCACCGACCTGGCCGGGTTCGTGGCGGCGACCTGGCTCCGCGGGGTGCGCTGGATCGTGGTCCCGACCACCGTGCTGGCCATGGTGGACGCGGCGGTCGGTGGCAAGACCGGCATCAACACGGCCGAGGGCAAGAACCTCGTCGGCTCCTTCCATCCGCCGGCCGGTGTGCTCTGCGACCTGGCCGCGCTGGACTCGCTGCCGGTCAACGACTTCGTGTCCGGGCTCGCGGAGGTCATCAAGGCCGGTTTCATCGCCGACCCGGTGATCCTGGAGCTCATCGAGGAGGACCCCGAGGCGGCCCGCACGCCGGCCGGTCCGCACACGGCCGAGCTGATCGAGCGGTCCATCAAGGTCAAGGCCGAGGTCGTCTCCGGCGACCTCAAGGAGTCCGGGCTGCGCGAGATCCTCAACTACGGGCACACCCTCGCGCACGCCATCGAGAAGAACGAGCGCTACAAGTGGCGGCACGGCGCGGCCGTCGCCGTCGGGATGCACTTCGCCGCCGAACTCGGCCGTCTCGCGGGCCGGCTGGACGACGCGACCGCCGACCGCCACCGCACGATCCTGGAGTCCGTCGGCCTTCCGCTGAGCTACCGCTACGACCAGTGGCCCAAGCTCCTGGAGAACATGAAGGTCGACAAGAAGTCCCGCGGCAACCTGCTCCGCTTCATCGTCCTGGACGGCCTCGCCAAGCCGACCGTCCTGGAAGGGCCCGATCCGGCCGTCCTCCTCGCCGCGTACGGCGAAGTGGGGGAGTAGGCGCGGATCGACGGCTCACGGTGACGTGACTCAAGAGGGCTCACGGCGAAGTGACTTAAGAACGTAACGTCCAACGGGCCCGCACTTGGCCCGATTTGCCCCCGGTCGACGGGCACTTCGCACCCTCCCCGGCCGTTCACACAACGGCGGCCGGGGAAGGTACCGTTCGGTAGCGAGCGGGACCGAGGCTCCGTTCGCCAGCGTCAATTGCCTGTACGAGACGGAGTGGCACCGGATGCAGCACGCAGTGGGGGCTCCGCTGCCGCCGCCCCACCAGCCGGGGCAGGGATCGGCCGCCGGCTGGTCGCCGGCCGGACCGCAGCCCGGACACCCGGGTCCCGTACCCCCGCCACCGTCCGCCCCCGGCTTCACCGGCCCGCCACCGGGACATGCGGCGCCCCACTCACACGTGCCGCATCACACGCCCCCGCAGCACGCCCCGGTGCCGCCCAAGCCGGACACCACCGGCCATGTGCAGCTGCCCCCGGGCGGACCCGTCGCCATGCCGAGCGCGCCGCCCGCCACGGGCCAGGCCGACCCCACGTCCATCACGCTCGCGGTGCTGCTCATCGGCCCCGCGGGCGCTGGGAAGACCAGCGTCGCCAAGTACTGGGCGGCCCACCGCCGGGTCCCCACCGCCCACATCAGCCTCGACGACGTACGGGAATGGGTGCGCTCGGGCTTCGCCGACCCACAGTCGGGGTGGAACGACCATTCGGAGGCGCAGTACCGGCTGGCCCGCCGTACCTGCGGATTCGCCGCACGGAACTTCCTGGCCAACGGCATCTCCTGCATCCTCGACGACGCCGTCTTCCCGGACCGCCCGGTCGTCGGCCTCGGCGGCTGGAAGCGCCACGTAGGGCCGGGCCTGCTGCCCGTCGTCCTGCTGCCGGGCCTGGAGATAGTCCTGGAGCGCAACGCCGAGCGCTCCGGAAACCGCCGCCTCACCGACGAGGAAGTCGCCCGTATCCATGGCCGGATGGCCGGCTGGTACGGCTCGGGACTCCCCATCATCGACAACTCGCAGCTCGACGTACCGACCACGGCCCGTGTCCTGGACGACGTCCTCGCGCGGTCGATCGCCAGCCCGCCCCAGTGGTAGTCCGGACGGGCCTGCCGCCCGTCCAGCCCCGTTGAACCGGCGGCATCGGGCAACCGCTCGTACGCTCGGTTTATGTCAGAGGTGTACGCGGCCCGCCGAGAGCGGCTCCGAGAGCGCTGTACGGCGGGCGGCAGTGCTACGGCGCTAGTCACCCGCCCGGCCAATGTGAGGTATCTCGCCGGCGCGGCCCCGCGCGGCGCCGTCCTCCTGCTCGGCAGGGGTGAGGATCTGCTCTTCTGTGGCGGCCCGCCGAGCGGAGAGGCCGCGGTAGGCCGCCCTGACCAGGCGCTGCGCGTGCAGGTGCTGCCGGGCCCCGGCGGTGACCCGGCCGTCGCCGCGGCCGATGTGGCCCTCGCGCAGGGCGCCGAGTCCCTCGCGGTGGAGGAGCACCACCTGACCGTGACCCGGCACCGTGCCCTCGGCTCGGTGGCGCCACGGCTGCGCTTGGCCGACCTCGGCGGCGCGGTGGAGCAGCTGCGGGTGATCAAGGACGAGGAGGAGATCTCCTGTCTGCGGATCGGCGCCGAGATCGCCGATCAGGCGCTGGGCGAACTCCTCGAATCGATCCTCGTCGGCAGGACCGAGCGCCATCTCGCGCTTGAGCTGGAGCGCCGCCTCGTCGATCACGGCGCCGACGGCCCGGCCTTCGCGACCTCGGTCGGTACAGGGCCGAACTCAGGGCGCCGTGGCCACCGGCCCACGGACCGAAGGGTCGAGGAGGGAGATTTTCTCTCCGTCTGCCTCGGCGCGAGCTACCGCGGCTACCGCTGCGAGATCGGCCGTACGTTCGTGATCGGGACCTCGCCCGCCGACTGGCAGATCGAGCTGTACGACCTCGTCTTCGCCGCCCAGCGCGCCGGACGCGAGGCGCTGACACCGGGCGCCGCCTACCGCGATGTGGACCGCGCGGCCCGCCAGGTACTGGACTCCGCGGGGTATACGGAAGGCCTGTCTCCGCTGACCGGGCACGGTGTGGGGCTCGAAATCGACGAGGACCCGCAGCTGGCTCCCGCAGCCATGGGTAAACTGGACGCTTGCGTGCCGGTCACCGTCGAACCGGGGGTCCACCTCCCGGGACGGGGCGGTGTCCGGATCGATGACACGCTCGTCGTACGCCCCGAGGCGGACGGCGGACCCGAGCTACTCACCATTACGACCAAGGAACTGCTCGCGCTCTAGCCTTCGAGCTGCGCGCGTGCCCCTGGGTCGTCCACGTCAGTCCAGGAGATTCCGCAACCGTGGCTTCCACGAACGACCTCAAGAACGGCCTGGTGCTCAAGCTCGACGGAGGCCAGCTCTGGTCCGTCGTCGAGTTCCAGCACGTCAAGCCCGGCAAGGGCCCGGCCTTCGTGCGCACCAAGCTGAAGAACGTGCTCTCCGGCAAGGTCGTCGACAAGACGTTCAACGCCGGCGTCAAGGTCGAGACGGCCACGATCGACAAGCGTGACATGCAGTTCTCGTACATGGACGGCGAGTACTTCGTCTTCATGGACATGGACACGTACGACCAGCTGATGGTCGACCGCAAGTCCGTCGGCGGTGCCGCCAACTTCCTGATCGAGGGCTTCACGGCCACCGTCGCGCAGCACGAGGGCTCCGTGCTCTTCGTCGAGCTGCCGGCCGCCGTCGAGCTCGTCATCCAGGAGACCGAGCCCGGCGTCCAGGGCGACCGCTCCACCGGCGGCACCAAGCCCGCCACCCTGGAGACCGGTCACCAGATCAACGTCCCGCTCTTCATCACCACCGGTGAGAAGATCAAGGTCGACACCCGCACGAGCGACTACCTCGGCCGGGTGAACAGCTAACCGTGGCTGCCCGCAACACGGCCCGCAAGCGCGCCTTCCAGATCCTCTTCGAGGGCGACCAACGCGACACGGACGTTCAGACGGTCCTCGCGGACTGGATCCGGCACTCCCGGACCGACACCCGGCAGCCGCCGGTGAGCGAGTACACGATGCAGCTGGTCGAGGGGTACGCCACCAAGGCGAGGCGGATCGACGACCTCATCGCGCAGTACTCCGTCGGCTGGACGCTCGACAGGATGCCGGTCGTCGACCGCAACATCCTGCGCCTCGGTGCCTACGAACTGATCTGGGTCGACGAGACCCCGGACGCCGTGGTGCTCGACGAGGCGGTGCAGCTGGCGAAGGAGTTCTCCACGGACGATTCGCCCGCGTTCGTGAACGGCCTCCTCGGCCGGCTCAAGGACCTGAAGCCGTCACTGCGCCGGGACGAGTCCTGAGACGAACCTCAGGACGTACGGAACGGCGCGCGAAAGTCATGAAAACGCCGGAGGGCCCGCAGCACGTCCGCTGCGGGCCCTCCGGCGTATCCCTGCCCGGGAGGTCTCCGAGGGCCGCAGAAAGCCGCCGGGGTGGCCGGAACGATGTGTTCCGGCCACCCCGGCGGCACGTTTCTGCTGAAGTGCGGGCTGGGATCAGCCCTCGTCGTGGGAGACCGCGCGGCGCGCGTCCGCGTCCAGGACGCCCCAGCTGATCAGCTGCTCGGTGAGGACCGAGGGCGACTGGTCGTAGATGACGGCGAGCGTGCGCAGGTCGTCCTGGCGGATCGACAGCACCTTGCCGTTGTAGTCACCGCGCTGCGACTGGATCGTCGCCGCGTAGCGCTGCAGGGGGCCCGCCTTCTCCGCCGGCACGTGGGCCAGGCGCTCCAGGTCCAGGACCAGCTTCGGCGGCGGCTCGGCGGCCCCGCCCGGAGTGGTGCCGGGCAGCAGCTCCTGCACCGGAACCCCGTAGAAGTCCGCGAGCTCGGCAAGACGCTGCACGGTGACGGCGCGGTCTCCGCGCTCGTACGAACCGACCACGACCGCCTTCCAGCGTCCCTGGGACTTCTCCTCGACGCCGTGGAGGGAAAGGCCCTGCTGGGTGCGGATGGCCCGGAGCTTGGCCCCGAGCTGTTTGGCGTATTCGCTGGACATATAGCTCCCCGGACGTTGTATCAACGTGCGGCTCGGCCGCGCGGCTTGTGACTCTGGTGACTCACTGTGAGGTTACGCAGCGTTACTCTCCCCCGTCAAGCCGAATGGTCCGGACCGACTCTTCCGTGGGCGTCACCGGCGATGGCTTGAAGGGGGGTGATCAGGCGCGTTGCCGGGCTGGTAGCGTGGATGGCGCAATTCCGACGTCCTTTAATGATCCGTCCCGTGAGGCGGAGAAGGAGGTCCGTTTCATATGGACACCGAGCAAGACAAACAGCAGTACGAAGCCGATGCGCGGCCCGTTCTCGAAGGCCCCGACATCGCGCGGGTGCTGACCCGCATCGCCCACGAGATCGTCGAGCGCGCCAAGGGCGCCGATGACGTGGTGCTTCTCGGCATCCCGACCCGGGGCGTCTTCCTCGCCCGGCGGCTCGCCGTGAAGCTGGCGGAGATCACCGGCCGCAAGATCCCGGTCGGCTCCCTCGACATCACCATGTACCGCGACGACCTGCGCATGCATCCACCGCGAGCGCTGGCCCGTACCGAGATCCCCGCTGACGGCATCGACGGCCGCCTGGTCGTCCTCGTCGACGACGTGCTCTTCTCCGGCCGCACGATCCGCGCGGCGCTCGACGCGCTGAACGACATCGGCCGTCCGCGCGCCGTGCAGCTCGCGGTCCTCGTCGACCGCGGTCACCGTGAACTGCCCATCCGCGCCGACTATGTCGGCAAGAACCTCCCCACGTCGTTGCGGGAGACGGTCAAGGTCCAGCTCGCCGAGGAGGACGGTCGCGACACCGTGCTGCTCGGTGCGAAGCGGACCTCCACGGGCGGCGAGCAGTAGCCACGCGCGTGCGTACGTCATCTGTCGTGCGCCCTCGCACTGCCGCGCGCCCGAATTCTCCCGCGAACTGAACTTCCTTACGGAGCCTGAAAGATGCAGCGTCATCTCATCTCGGCCGCCGACCTCACCCGCGACGACGCCGTCCTGATCCTCGACACCGCCGAGGAGATGGCCCGGGTCGCCGACCGGCCGATCAAGAAGCTGCCGACACTGCGCGGCCGCACCGTCGTCAACCTCTTCTTCGAGGACTCGACCCGTACCCGGATCTCCTTCGAGGCCGCCGAGAAGCGCCTCTCCGCGGACGTCATCAACTTCACCGCCAAGGGATCGAGCGTCTCCAAGGGCGAGTCCCTCAAGGACACCGCCCAGACGCTCGAAGCCATGGGCGTCGACGCCGTCGTCATCCGGCACGGCGCCTCCGGAGCCCCGTACCGGCTCGCGACGTCCGGCTGGATCGACGCGGTCGTCATCAACGCCGGGGACGGCACCCACCAACACCCCACCCAGGCCCTGCTCGACGCCTTCACCATGCGACGCCGGCTCGTCGGCCGGGACGCGGGCATAGGGCAGGACCTGGCCGGCAAGCGGATCACGCTCGTCGGCGACATCCTGCACAGCCGCGTCGCCCGCTCCAACGTCGACCTGCTGCACACCCTCGGCGCCGAAGTCACCCTGGTCGCACCGCCCACCCTCGTGCCGGTCGGCGTCGAGGCCTGGCCCTGCGAGGTCTCCTACGACCTCGACAGGACGCTCTCCAAGTCCGATGCCGTGATGCTGCTGCGCGTGCAGCGCGAGCGGATGAACGCGGCGTTCTTCCCCACCGAGCGCGAGTACTCGCGGCGCTACGGCCTGGACGGCGACCGCATGGCGCGGATGCCCGAGCACGCCATCGTGATGCACCCCGGCCCGATGGTCCGCGGTATGGAGATCACCGCCGAGGTCGCCGACTCGGACCGCTGCACCGTCGTCGAGCAGGTCACCAACGGCGTCTCGATCCGCATGGCCGTCCTCTATCTGCTCCTTGGCGGCAACGAGCCCGCCGTCACCCACACCCGTACCGAGGAGAAGTAAGTACATGAGCAAGATCCTTATCCGTGGTGCGCGGGTGCTCGGCGGCGAGCCGCAGGACGTACTCATCGACGGTGCGGTCATCGAGGCGGTCGGCGCCGGGCTTTCCGCCGAGGGCGCCGAGGTCATCGAGGCCGAGGGCAAGGTGCTGCTGCCGGGGCTCGTCGACCTGCACACGCATCTGCGTGAGCCGGGCCGCGAGGACTCCGAGACAGTCCTGACCGGCACGCGGGCGGCGGCGAGCGGCGGCTACACCTCCGTGTTCGCCATGGCCAACACCTTCCCCGTCGCCGACACCGCCGGTGTCGTCGAGCAGGTCTACCGGCTCGGCCAGGAGCACGGCTACTGCGACGTACAGCCCATCGGCGCCGTCACCGTCGGCCTGGAGGGCAAGAAGCTCGCCGAACTGGGCGCCATGCATGAGTCCGCGGCCGGGGTCACGGTCTTCTCGGACGACGGCAAGTGCGTGGACGACGCGGTGATCATGCGCCGGGCGCTGGAGTACGTGAAGGCCTTCGGCGGTGTCGTCGCGCAGCACGCGCAGGAGCCGCGGCTGACCGAGGGCGCCCAGATGAACGAGGGCGTCGTCTCCGCCGAACTCGGGCTCGGCGGCTGGCCGGCGGTGGCCGAGGAATCGATCATCGCCCGGGATGTCCTGCTCGCCGAGCACGTCGGGTCCCGCGTCCACATCTGCCACCTGTCGACCGCAGGCAGCGTCGAGATCGTCCGCTGGGCCAAGTCCCGCGGCATCGACGTCACCGCCGAGGTCACCCCGCACCACCTGCTCCTCACCGACGAGCTGGCGCGCACGTACAACCCGGTCTACAAGGTCAACCCACCGCTGCGCACCGAGCGTGACGTGCTGGCCCTGCGGCAGGCGCTCGCCGACGGCACCATCGACATCGTCGCCACCGACCACGCACCGCACCCGCACGAGGACAAGGACTGCGAGTGGGCCGCGGCCGCCATGGGCATGGTGGGTCTCGAAACCGCGCTGTCCGTCGTCCAGCAGACGATGGTCGAGACCGGACTGCTCGACTGGGCCGGTGTCGCGGACCGTATGTCCGCCAAGCCCGCCGAGATCGGCCGGGCCACCGGTCACGGCCGCCCCGTCTCGGCAGGTGAGCCCGCCAACCTCACGCTGGTCGACACGGAATACCGTGGGGCCGTGGACCCCGCGGGCTTCGCCTCGCGCAGCCGCAACACCCCGTACGAGGGCCGTGAGCTGCCGGGCCGTGTCACGCACACCTGGCTCCGGGGCAAGGCCACCCTCGTGGACGGGAAGCTCGCGTGACACCTCAGATGATGATCGCCGCCGAACAGAAGTCGGCGGAGGTGACTGACTGGGCCGCCCGCGTCGGCTGGCTCGTCGGCCTCGCCCTCTTCGTCGCGCTCCTCTACTGGCTGATGCGTGAGGGCTGGAAGTGGCGCGGCATCCTCCAGGGCGACCTGCCGGAGCTGCCCACCGCGCCGACCGAGCCGGGTCCGGTGAGACTTGAACTGACCGGTCGCTACCACGGCTCCACCACCGCCGGGCAGTGGCTGGACCGCATCGTCGCGCACGGCCTGGGCACCCGCAGCAGGGTCGAGCTCACGCTGACGGACGGGGGCCTTGACGTCGTACGCCCGGGCGCGGCCGACTTCTTCGTCCCGGCCGCGCAGCTCCGCGAGGCCCGGCTCGACAAGGGCATCGCGGGCAAGGTCCTCACCGAGGGCGGTCTGCTCGTCGTCACCTGGGCGCACGGCGAGAGGCTGATCGACTCGGGGTTCCGCTCCGACCGCGCGGCCGAGCACAACGAGTGGGTCGACACCCTGAACACCATGATCAACAAGAGCGACAAGAGCAGCGACAAGACCATCGACACGGAAGGCGCACGATGACCACCTCCACCAGGGGAGCCGTGAAGGTTCCCGCCGTACTCGTCCTGGAGGACGGCCGCGTCTTCCGCGGCCGTGCCTACGGGGCCGTGGGGGAGACCTTCGGCGAAGCGGTGTTCTCCACCGGCATGACCGGCTACCAGGAGACCCTCACCGACCCGTCGTACCACCGCCAGGTCGTCGTGATGACCTCCCCGCACGTCGGCAACACCGGCGTGAACGACGAGGACCCCGAGTCGAAGCGGATCTGGGTCGCCGGTTATGTCGTACGGGACCCCGCGCGCGTGCCCTCCAACTGGCGCTCCCGGCGCTCGCTGGACGAGGAACTGCGCAACCAGGGTGTCGTCGGCATCAGCGGCATCGACACCCGTGCCCTGACCCGCCACCTGCGTGAGCGTGGCGCCATGCGCGTCGGCATCTTCTCCGGCAATGCGCTGCCCGACGAGGGGACCATGCTCGCGGAGGTGCGGCAGGCTCCTGAGATGGTCGGCGCCAGCCTCGCCGAGGAGGTCGCCACCAAGGAGTCGTACGTCGTCCCCGCGATCGGTGCGAAGCGCTTCACCGTCGCCGCCCTGGACCTGGGGATCAAGGGCATGACCCCGCACCGGATGGCCGAGCGTGGCATCGAGGTGCACGTATTGCCCGCGACCGCCACGGTCGAGGACGTGTACGCGGTGAATCCGGACGGTTTCTTCCTCTCCAACGGCCCGGGCGACCCGTCCACCGTGGACCTGAGCGTCGTCAAGGCGGTGCTGGCCCGCAAGACCCCGCTCTTCGGCATCTGCTTCGGCAACCAGATCCTGGGCCGCGCGCTCGGCTTCGGCACGTACAAGCTGAAGTACGGCCACCGCGGCATCAACCTGCCGGTGCAGGACCGTACGACGGGCAAGGTCGAGGTCACCGCGCACAACCACGGCTTCGCCGTCGACGCGCCGCTCGACAAGGTGTCCGACACCCCCTACGGCCGCGCCGAGGTCTCCCACGTCTGCCTGAACGACCAGGTCGTCGAGGGGCTTCAGCTGCTCGACCAGCCGGCCTTCAGTGTCCAGTACCACCCCGAGGCGGCGGCGGGCCCGCACGACGCGGCCTACCTGTTCGACCGCTTCGTAGAGCTCATGGAGGGCCAGCGTGCCTAAGCGCACCGATATCCAGTCCGTCCTGGTCATCGGCTCCGGCCCGATCGTCATCGGCCAGGCCGCCGAGTTCGACTACTCCGGCACCCAGGCGTGCCGCATCCTGCGCGCCGAGGGCCTCAGGGTCATCCTGGTCAACTCCAACCCGGCGACGATCATGACCGACCCGGAGATCGCCGACGCCACCTACGTCGAGCCGATCACCCCGGAGTTCGTCGAGAAGATCATCGCCAAGGAGCGGCCGGACGCGCTGCTGCCCACCCTGGGCGGTCAGACGGCCCTGAACACCGCCATCTCCATGCACGAGCAGGGTGTCCTGGAGAAGTACGGCGTCGAGCTGATCGGCGCCAACGTCGAGGCGATCAACAAGGGCGAGGATCGCCAGCTCTTCAAGGGCGTCGTCGAGGCCGTCCGCGCCAAGATCGGGCACGGCGAGTCCGCCAAGTCCGTGATCTGTCACTCCATGGACGACATCCTCAAGGGCGTGGAGACGCTGGGCGGTTACCCCGTCGTCGTTCGTCCCTCCTTCACCATGGGCGGCGCCGGCTCCGGCTTCGCGCACAACGAGGAGGAACTGCGTCGCATCGCGGGCCAGGGACTCACCCTCTCGCCGACCACCGAGGTGCTCCTGGAGGAGTCCATCCTCGGCTGGAAGGAGTACGAGCTGGAGCTGATGCGCGACAAGAATGACAACGTCGTGGTCGTCTGCTCCATCGAGAACTTCGACCCGATGGGCGTGCACACCGGCGACTCGATCACCGTCGCGCCCTCGATGACACTGACCGACCGCGAGTACCAGCGCCTGCGCGACATCGGCATCGCGATCATCCGCGAGGTCGGTGTCGACACCGGCGGTTGCAACATCCAGTTCGCGGTCAACCCGGACGACGGCCGGATCATCGTCATCGAGATGAACCCGCGTGTGTCGCGTTCCTCGGCCCTCGCCTCCAAGGCGACCGGCTTCCCGATCGCCAAGATCGCGGCCAAGCTCGCCGTCGGCTACACGCTCGACGAGATCCCGAACGACATCACGGAGAAGACCCCGGCGTCCTTCGAGCCGACGCTCGACTACGTAGTGGTGAAGGCACCGCGCTTCGCCTTCGAGAAGTTCCCGTCCGCCGACTCGACGCTGACCACGACCATGAAGTCGGTCGGTGAGGCCATGGCGATCGGCCGCAACTTCACCGAGGCGTTGCAGAAGGCGCTGCGGTCGCTGGAGAAGAAGGGCTCGCAGTTCACGTTCGTGGGCGAGCCCGGTGACAAGGCACTTCTTCTGGAAGAGGCCGCCCGGCCGACCGACGGGCGTATCAACTCCGTCATGCAGGCCATCCGCGCGGGCGCCACTGCCGAGGAGGTCTTCGAGTCGACGAAGATCGACCCGTGGTTCGTGGACCAGCTGTTCCTGATCAAGGAGACCGCGGACGAGCTGGCCGCCGCCGACAAGCTGGATCCCGAGCTGCTGGCGGAGGCCAAGCGGCACGGCTTCTCCGACGTTCAGATCGGCGAGATCCGCGGACTGCGCGAGGACGTCGTCCGCGAGGTGCGGCACGCGCTGGGTATCCGCCCGGTCTACAAGACGGTCGACACCTGCGCCGCCGAGTTCGCGGCCAACACGCCGTACTTCTACTCCTCGTACGACGAGGAGACCGAGGTCGCCCCACGCGTGAAGCCGGCGGTCATCATCCTGGGCTCAGGACCCAACCGCATCGGCCAGGGCATCGAGTTCGACTACTCCTGCGTCCACGCCTCCTTCGCGCTGAGCGACGCGGGCTACGAGACGGTGATGGTCAACTGCAACCCGGAAACGGTGTCGACCGACTACGACACCTCCGACCGCCTGTACTTCGAGCCGCTGACGCTCGAAGACGTACTGGAGATCGTCCACGCGGAGACACTGGCAGGACCGGTCGCGGGTGTGATCGTGCAGCTCGGCGGCCAGACCCCGCTGGGCCTTTCGCAGGCGCTCAAGGACAACGGCGTGCCGATCGTGGGCACTTCGCCCGAGGCCATCCACGCCGCCGAGGACCGCGGCGCCTTCGGGCGGGTCCTGGAGGCGGCCGGTCTGCCGGCTCCCAAGCACGGCACCGCCACCACCTTCGCCGGGGCCAAGGCCATCGCCGACGAGATCGGCTACCCCGTCCTCGTACGGCCGTCGTACGTGCTCGGCGGACGCGGCATGGAGATCGTGTACGACGAGACGCGGCTGTCCTCGTACATCGCCGAGTCGACCGAGATCAGCCCCTCCCGGCCGGTGCTGGTCGACCGGTTCCTCGACGACGCGATCGAGATCGACGTCGACGCGCTGTACGACGGCGAGGAGCTGTACCTCGGCGGCGTCATGGAGCACATCGAGGAGGCCGGTATCCACTCCGGCGACTCGGCGTGCGCGCTGCCGCCGATCACCCTCGGCGGCTTCGACATCAAGCGACTGCGGGCCTCAACTGAGGCCATCGCCAAGGGTGTTGGCGTACGCGGACTCATCAACATCCAGTTCGCGCTGGCCGGGGACATCCTGTATGTCCTCGAAGCCAACCCGCGCGCCTCGCGCACCGTCCCCTTCACCTCGAAGGCGACCGCGGTGCCGCTCGCCAAGGCCGCCGCCCGGATCTCGCTCGGCGCGACCGTCGCCGAACTGCGGGCCGAGGGCCTGCTGCCAGCCAACGGCGACGGCGGAACGCTTCCGCTCGACGCGCCGATCTCCGTCAAGGAGGCCGTCATGCCGTGGTCGCGCTTCCGCGATATCCACGGGCGCGGCGTCGACACGGTGCTCGGCCCGGAGATGCGCTCCACCGGTGAAGTCATGGGCATCGACTCGCTGTTCGGCACGGCGTACGCCAAGTCCCAGGCGGGCGCGTACGGTCCGCTGCCGACCAAGGGCCGCGCCTTCATCTCCGTCGCCAACCGCGACAAGCGCTCGATGATCTTCCCGGCGCGTGAACTGGTCGCGCACGGCTTCGAGTTGCTCGCCACCTCCGGCACGGCCGAGGTGCTCAAGCGCAACGGCCTCAACGCCACCGTCGTGCGCAAGCAGAGCGAGGGCGTGGGCCCGAACGGCGAGAAGACCATCGTCCAGCTCATCCACGACGGCCAGGTCGACCTCATCGTCAACACGCCGTACGGCACCGGCGGCCGCCTCGACGGCTACGAGATCCGTACGGCGGCTGTGGCGCGGTCCGTCCCGTGCCTGACGACGGTTCAGGCGCTCGCCGCCGCCGTCCAGGGCATCGACGCGCTCAACCGCGGTGACGTGGGCGTGCGTTCACTGCAGGAACACGCCGAGCATCTGACCGCGGCCCGCGACTAGCAGCCCTGAGGGGGACACCGGAAACGGTGTCCCCCTCTTCATGAGGCTCTTCATGGCTCTTCTCTGAGGCTTTTCGTGAGGACACTGATCATGTACAAGATTTTCTTCCGGCTCGTCTTCCAGCGCATGGACCCGGAGCAGGCCCACCACCTCGCTTTTCGGTGGATCCGCCTCGCCGCACGCATCCCTGTGCTGCGGACGTTCGTCGCGGCGGCCCTCGCGCCCCGCCACGAGGAACTGCGCACCGAGGCGTTCGGCCTGCGGATGCACGGCCCCTTCGGGCTCGCCGCCGGCTTCGACAAGAACGCCGTCGCCATCGACGGGATGTCGATGCTCGGCTTCGACCACATCGAGATCGGCACGGTCACTGGGGAACCGCAGCCCGGCAACCCCAAGAAGCGGCTGTTCCGGCTTGTGCCGGACCGGGCGCTGATCAACCGTATGGGGTTCAACAACGAGGGCTCCGCGGCCGTCTCCGAGCGCCTGACGGCCCGTACGCCCGTCTTCAGGACTGTCGTGGGCGTCAATATCGGCAAGACCAAGGTCGTCCCCGAGGCGGAGGCCGTCGGTGACTACGTGAAGTCGACCGAGCGGCTGGCGCGCCACGCCGACTACCTCGTGGTCAACGTGAGCTCGCCGAACACCCCCGGCCTGCGCAACCTCCAGGCCACCGAGGCGCTGCGGCCACTGCTGAGCGCCGTCCGTGAGGCCGCCGACCGCGCGGTCACCGACCGGCGGGTGCCGCTCCTCGTGAAGATCGCGCCCGACCTCGCCGACGACGACATCGACGCGGTCGCCGACCTCGCCGTCGAACTCGGCCTGGACGGGATCATCGCCACGAACACCACCATCGCGCGCGAGGGACTCGGTTTGAAGTCCCAACCCTCCCTGGTCAAGGAGACCGGCGGACTCTCGGGAGCGCCACTGAAGGCGCGCTCCCTGGACGTCCTGCGCCGCCTCCACGCGCGCGTGGGTGACCGGATCACCCTGGTGGGCGTCGGCGGCATCGAGAACGCCGAGGACGCCTGGCAGCGCATCCTGGCCGGCGCCACGCTGGTCCAGGGCTACAGCGCCTTCATCTACGAGGGCCCCTTCTGGAGCCGCGCCATCCACAAGGGGCTGGCCGCGCGCCTCCGTACCAGCCCGTACGCCACCCTCGCCGACGCTGTCGGCGCCGACGTGAGGAAGTCCGCATGAGCCTGGAACCCTTCGGTGCACGTCTTCGCCGTGCCATGGACGACCGCGGTCCGCTGTGCGTCGGCATCGACCCGCACGCCTCACTGCTCGCCGACTGGGGCCTGGGCGACGACATCGCGGGCCTGGAGCGCTTCAGCCGTACCGTCGTGGAGGCGCTGGCCGAGCGGGTCGCCGTCCTGAAGCCGCAGAGCGCGTTCTTCGAGCGCTTCGGGTCGCGCGGCATCGCCGTCCTGGAGAGGTCGGTCGAGGAGGCGCGGGCGGCCGGGGCGCTGGTCGTGATGGACGCCAAGCGCGGTGACATCGGCTCGACCATGGCCGCGTACGCGGAGACCTTCCTGCGCAAGGACGCGCCGCTGTTCTCGGACGCGCTGACCGTGTCGCCGTATCTGGGGTACGGCTCGCTGAAGCCCGCTGTCGAGCTGGCCCGCGAGAGCGGGGCCGGCCTGTTCGTCCTCGCGCTCACCTCCAACCCGGAGGGCGGCGAGGTACAGCACGCGGTCCGCGCGGACGGCCGGAACGTCGGAGCGACCATGCTGGCCCACCTCGCCGCCGAGAACGCGGGAGAGGCACCGCTGGGCTCCTACGGGGCGGTGGTGGGCGCCACGCTGGGCGACCTCTCCTCGTACGACCTGGACATCAACGGGCCGATCCTCGCGCCCGGAATCGGCGCTCAGGGGGCCACCGCGGCCGATCTCGCGGGTGTCTTCGGCGCGGCGCTGCGAAATGTCGTCCCGCACGTCAGTCGGGGTGTTCTGCGTCACGGTCCCGACGTCGTCGCGCTGCGGGAGGTGGCGGAGGGCTTCGCGGAGGAGATCAGGGCCGCTGTGACGGCCGCCTGAGCCGTTTCGAAGGCCTTCCAGCCGTCTTCCGGCCGTCTTCCGGCGGTCCTCGAGAGTCCTTTGGCGGTCCTCGGGAGCCCTCTGGCGAGTGTCTTCGGAGGGCTCCGAGCCTGGATACATTCTCAAATCCAGGGCAATATGTCGGAAATGTTCGGCTCCGGGGAGGCTGACCAGGACTTTTCCGCTGTTCTCGCTGACTCTGGCGCACTTGCCCGCTAGTCTCCGACGCAGAGGGAGCGGGCAAGCGTGTTGCTCATAGCTCCCCAGGTGTGGGGCGACTAGGTTCCTCACCGGTCCGTATCCGACAGTTCGACATCCGAGGTGACGTAGGCGTGGCTCTTCCGCCCCTTACCCCTGAACAGCGCTCAGCCGCGCTCGAAAAGGCCGCCGCGGCTCGCCGGGAGCGGGCCGAGGTCAAGAATCGACTCAAGCACTCCGGCGCCTCCCTTCACGAGGTCATCAAGCAGGGCCAGGAGAATGACGTCGTCGGCAAGATGAAGGTCTCCGCACTCCTGGAGTCCCTGCCGGGCGTGGGCAAGGTCCGCGCCAAGCAGATCATGGAGCGACTGGGGATCTCCGAGAGCCGTCGTGTACGCGGCCTCGGTTCGAACCAGATCGCCTCCTTGGAGCGTGAGTTCGGCGGCTCGGGAGCCTGAGTTCTGGGCACCCCGGGATTGCTGGAATAATCGCTGCATGAGTGAACGTCCGCGGCTGACCGTGCTCTCCGGCCCCTCTGGGGTCGGCAAGAGCACGGTCGTCGCTCATATGCGCAAGGAACACCCCGAGGTCTGGCTCTCGGTGTCGGCGACGACCCGTAAGCCGCGCCCCGGTGAGAAGCATGGAGTCCACTACTTCTTCGTCAGTGACGAGGAGATGGACAAGCTGATCGCCAACGGCGAGCTGCTGGAGTGGGCCGACTTCGCAGGCAACCGTTACGGGACACCGCGTGCGGCTGTTCTGGAGCACCTGGAAACGGGTGTGCCGGTCCTCCTGGAGATCGATCTCCAGGGCGCCCGTCAGGTCCGCGAGTCCATGCCGGACGCCCTGCTGGTGTTCCTGGCTCCGCCCTCCTGGGAGGAGCTGGTGCGCAGACTCACCGGTCGGGGCACTGAGCCGCCCGAGGTGATCGAGCGCCGCCTGGAGGCGGCCAAGATCGAACTGGCGGCCGAGACCGAGTTCGATGTCACCCTTGTCAACACCTCCGTCGAGGATGTAGCACGTGAGCTGCTAGCCTTGGTGGAAGTTGTTTGATCTTTCAGGTCTTTTTCCCTTTTCGGAAGGCAGAGCGTGTCCTCTTCCATCACCGCTCCCGAGGGCATCATCAACCCTCCGATCGACGAGCTCCTCGAGGCCACCGACTCGAAGTACAGCCTGGTGATCTACGCGGCCAAGCGTGCCCGCCAGATCAACGCGTACTACTCGCAGCTCGGTGAGGGTCTCCTTGAGTACGTCGGTCCCCTGGTGGACACCCACGTCCACGAGAAGCCGCTTTCTATCGCCCTGCGCGAGATCAACGCGGGCCTGCTGACGTCCGAGGCCGTTGAGGGCCCCGCTCAGTAGTCACTGTTTCTCTTCACCACAGGCCCGGCAGCGCGACTGTCGGGCCTGTGGTGTGTCATGGAGTCGTTCGGGTCGAGTTTTTCGGCTTGAGTCGTTCGGCGTCTTACGTTCTCGAGTGTGGGGAGACCCGGTGGACAAGCCCAAGGTCGTGCTGGGGGTCAGCGGTGGCATCGCCGCGTACAAGGCCTGTGAGCTGCTCCGTAGACTGACCGAGTCCGGTCATGACGTACGCGTCGTACCGACCGAGTCCGCCCTGCACTTCGTCGGCGCCGCCACCTGGTCCGCCCTCTCCGGCCATCCTGTCTCCACCGAGGTCTGGTCGGACGTCCATGAGGTGCCGCACGTCCGCATCGGCCAGCACGCCGACCTGGTCGTCGTGGCCCCGGCGACGGCCGACATGCTCGCCAAGGCGGCCCACGGCCTCGCCGACGACCTCCTCACGAACACCCTCCTCACCGCCCGCTGTCCGGTCGTCTTCGCGCCCGCCATGCACACCGAGATGTGGGAGCACCCGGCGACGCGGGAGAACGTGGCGACGCTTCGCCGCAGGGGCGCAGTCGTCATCGAGCCCGCCGTTGGGCGACTGACCGGCGTCGACACCGGTAAGGGACGGCTGCCCGAGCCCTCGGAGATCTTCGAGATCTGCCGACGGGTGCTCGCGCGGGGCGTGGCCGAGCCGGATCTCGCCGGCCGTCATGTCGTTGTCAGCGCGGGTGGCACGCGCGAGCCGCTCGACCCCGTCCGCTTCCTCGGCAACCGCTCCTCCGGCAAGCAGGGCTACGCCCTCGCCCGTACGGCGGCCGCGCGGGGCGCCCGGGTCACGCTGATCGCCGCCAACACCGGACTGCCGGACCCGGCCGGCGTGGACGTCGTACAGGTCGGAACCGCCGTGCAGCTGCGCGAGGCCGTACTGAAGGCGGTCCCGGACGCCGACGCGGTGGTCATGGCCGCGGCGGTGGCGGACTTCCGCCCTGCGACGTACGCGACCGGAAAGATCAAGAAGAAGGACGGCCGGGAGCCGGACCCGATCGTGCTCGTCCGCAACCCGGACATCCTCGCCGAGATCTCGGCGGACCGGTCCCGTCCCGGCCAGGTGGTGGTCGGTTTCGCCGCCGAGACGGACGACGTACTGGCCAACGGTCGTACGAAACTCGAGCGCAAGGGCTGCGACCTCCTTGTCGTGAACGAGGTGGGGGAGCGGAAGACCTTCGGCGCCGAGGAGAACGAGGCCGTGGTGCTCGGCGCCGACGGCAGCGAGACCCCGGTGCCGTACGGGCCGAAGGAGGCGCTGGCCGAGACCGTGTGGGATCTGGTGGTGCCCCGGCTCAGGTGAACGGCGAACGTCTCAGTCACGTGAAATCTCAGCCATGAGAGAACACCTCAATTGCCTCAACAGGCGCCACAAGACGCGCAAAAACGGGCGTGGCGACCCTGGCGGAGACCGAGCGTCATGGCGGAGAATGCCCGTGCCGCAGGTCACAGCGCTTCCGCGAAGCGAGACAGATGGGCCTGTGGGCGAGTGCGACCGATAAACTGTTCTCGGACGACGCCGGGCGCAGCCCCCGGCCGTTCACCAATGATCAGCCAGCAGCCGCTGCAACCTCAGGGAGCGTTGTGTCCCGTCGCCTGTTCACCTCGGAGTCTGTGACCGAGGGTCACCCCGACAAGATCGCTGACCAGATCAGTGACACCATTCTCGACGCGCTTCTGCGCGAGGACCCGAAGTCCCGGGTCGCCGTGGAGACGCTGATCACGACCGGCCAGGTGCACGTGGCCGGAGAGGTCACCACCAAGGCGTACGCGCCGATCGCGCAGCTTGTGCGCGACAAGATCCTCGAGATCGGTTACGACTCCTCCAAGAAGGGCTTCGACGGCGCGTCCTGTGGCGTTTCGGTGTCCATCGGCTCGCAGTCGCCCGATATCGCGCAGGGCGTCGACACGGCGTACGAGAAGCGCGTCGAGGGTGATGAGGACGAGCTCGACAAGCAGGGCGCGGGCGACCAGGGCCTGATGTTCGGTTACGCGACGGACGAGACGCCGGCGCTGATGCCGCTCCCGATCCACCTCGCGCACCGCCTCGCGCGCCGCCTCTCCGAGGTCCGCAAGAACGGGACGATCCCGTACCTGCGCCCGGACGGCAAGACCCAGGTCACCATCGAGTACGACGGTGACAAGGCGGTCCGCCTGGACACGGTCGTCGTCTCGTCGCAGCACGCGTCGGACATCGACCTGGAATCGCTGCTGGCCCCCGACATCCGCGAGTTCGTGGTCGAGCCCGAGCTGAAGGCTCTTCTCGACGACGGCATCAAGCTGGAGACCGAGGGTTACCGCCTCCTGGTCAACCCGACCGGCCGCTTCGAGATCGGCGGCCCGATGGGCGACGCCGGCCTCACCGGCCGCAAGATCATCATCGACACGTACGGCGGCATGGCCCGCCACGGTGGCGGCGCCTTCTCGGGCAAGGACCCGTCCAAGGTCGACCGCTCCGCCGCGTACGCGATGCGCTGGGTCGCCAAGAACGTCGTCGCCGCGGGCCTCGCCACCCGCTGCGAGGTCCAGGTCGCGTACGCCATCGGCAAGGCCGAGCCCGTCGGCCTCTTCGTCGAGACCTTCGGCACCGCCAAGGTCGACGCCGAGAAGATCGAGACCGCCATCACCGAGGTCTTCGACCTCCGCCCGGCGGCCATCATCCGCGACCTCGACCTGCTGCGCCCGATCTACTCCCAGACCGCCGCGTACGGCCACTTCGGCCGCGAGCTGCCCGACTTCACGTGGGAGCGGACGGACCGCGTGGAAGCGCTGCGCAAGGCTGTTGGCCTGTAGGGCCGGTTGTGTGGCGAGGCCCGGTGTCCCTTGGGGGAGCCGGGCCTCGGTGTTTCTCGGTGGTTCGTCACGATCCTCGGGCGCGCGGCGCTGTCAGTGGGGTCTGGTAGGAATGTTGCTGTGAGCAGCGCGGATGGGGATGGTGAGGGTGGTGCGGAGGGTGCACCGCCTGAGCAGCTTGCGTTGATTCGGGAGAGTGTGCGGAAGGCTGCGGCGCCCAAGGCGAAGCCGCGGACGTGGCGGGGGGCAGCGCTTGCCAAGGAGCTGCCCGTCGCGCGGGTCCTCGTGGACAAAGGCGTGCTGCATCTCGACCGGTACTTCGATTACGCCGTGCCTGAGGAGCTTGATGCGCAGGCGCAGCCCGGGGTGCGGGTGCGGGTGCGGTTCGGCGCCGGGCGGCATCGGGTGCGGGAGGGGCGGCGTGAGGGCGGGGGGCTGATCGACGGGTTTCTCGTCGAGCGGCTTGCCGAGTCGGAGTACGCGGGTCCCTTGGCAGCGCTGGCTCAAGTCGTTTCGCCCGAGCCGGTGTTGGGTGCGGAGTTGCTGGGGCTCGCGCGTGCTGTCGCCGACCGGTATGCGGGCAGCCTCGCCGACGTGCTGCAGTTGGCTGTCCCGCCGCGCAACGCTCGGGCGGAGGGCAAGGCTTCGCCTGCTCCGCTGCCGGTTCCCGGGGTGCCTGACGTGGGGTCCTGGGCGCGGTACGGGCGGGGCGCGGTCTTTCTCGAGTCGCTCGCGGCGGGTGGCGCGCCGCGAGCTGTGTGGAACGCGTTGCCCGGGCCCGGTTGGGCCGAGGAACTGGCGCGGGCCGTGGGCGCGACGCTCGCCTCGGGGCGGGGCGCGCTCGTGGTCGTGCCGGACGGGCGGGCCGTTTCGCGCGTTGACGCCGCGCTGACCTCGTTGCTGGGGGAGGGGCGGCATGCCGTGCTGACCGCGGAGGCCGGGCCCGAGAAGCGGTACCGGGAGTGGCTTGCCGTGCGGCGAGGGTCCGTACGGGCCGTGGTGGGAACCAGGGCCGCCATGTTCGCGCCTGTGCGGGACCTGGGGCTCGTCGCCATCTGGGACGACGGGGACGGCAGCCACAGCGAGCCGCACGCACCTCAGCCGCATGCGCGGGAGGTGCTTCAGCTGCGGGCCGCTCATGACAAGTGTGCCTTTCTGCTGGGGAGTTGGAGCTGCACGGTCGAGGCTGCGCAGCTCGTCGAGAGCGGCTGGGCGCTGCCGCTGGTCGCGGAGCGCGAGCAGGTGCGGGGAGTCGCGCCGTTGGTGCGGACCGTGGGGGACGGGGATCTCGCACGGGACGAGGCGGCTCGGGCCGCGCGGCTCCCGACGATCGCCTGGCAGGTGGTGCGGGAAGGGCTACGGAACGGGCCGGTGCTCGTGCAGGTGCCTCGGCGGGGTTACGTGCCCCGGATGGCCTGTGCGCAGTGCCGGGCGGCCGCGCGGTGTCGGCATTGCGCCGGGCCGTTGGAGTCGCAGGACGCGGGCGCGTTGCGGTGTACGTGGTGTGGGCGGGACGAGGCGGCCTGGCACTGTCCCGAGTGCGGTGGGTTCCGGCTGCGGGCACAGATCGTGGGCGCGCGGCGGACCGCGGAGGAACTGGGGCGGGCGTTTCCGGCCGTACCCGTACGGACGTCCGGGCGGGAGCACGTCCTCGACACCGTCGCGGGGGCGCCCGCGCTCGTCGTGAGCACGCCGGGCGCCGAGCCCGTCGCCGATGGCGGATACGCGGCCGCGCTGCTGCTCGACGGCTGGGCGATGCTCGGGCGGCCCGATCTGCGGGCCGGTGAGGAGGCCCTGCGGCGCTGGATCGGCGCGGCTTCGCTGGTGCGCCCGCAGAGCGCCGGGGGGACCGTCGTCATCGTCGCCGAGCCGACGCTGCGGCCCGTTCAGGCGCTCGTACGGTGGGATCCCGTAGGGCATGCCGTCCGCGAACTCTCCGAGCGCGCCGAGCTCGGTTTTCCCCCGGTGTCGCGGATGGCGGCCGTGTCCGGTACGTCGGAGGCGCTGGCGGGGTTCCTTGCGGCAGCCGAACTGCCCGGTGATGCCGAGGTGTTGGGGCCCGTGCCGATGCACGTCACGGAGGTGGGGCGTCCCCGGCGGGTCGGCGGGTCGCCTCCGGGCGAGCACTGGGAGCGGGCCCTCATTCGGGTGCCGCCCGGGAGCGGGGCCGCGCTCGCCGCGGCGTTGAAGACCGCACAGGCGACGCGGATGGCTCGTGGGGGGAGCGAGCCCGTACGGATTCGGATCGATCCGCCGGACATCGGGTGAGCGCGCGTGGGGAGGAGGCGTGGGTTTGGGCTGCCTCCCAGGCCTGGCGGCGCCGGGAGGCAGACGGAGGCAGGGGGTCAGCCGTTGCGCGGCCCCGGGAAGGCGGTGGGCCTCACTTCCTCGCGGAGGGTGGGGCTGCCCGCCGTCGGCTGGGTCGGCATGGAGCGGGCGGCGGGGACCGTCGGTACCGGCATCGTGGGGATGCCGGTGTTGACGGCGACGGCGTGGTTGCCCGCCGGCTCCGTGGCGCGCTCCGCCTCCGCGGCTGCCTGGGCGGTGGCCCGGCGGGCGCCGTAGCGGCGGTGCACCGCCTGCTTGGTGACCCCGAGGGCCGAGCCCACCGCGTCCCACGAGAAACCCAGTGAGCGGTCGAAGTCCACGGCGGCCGTGACCAGGGTCTCGACGCTGTCCCGAAGCTCCTGGGCGAGGCGGACGGTCGGGGCGGGGGCGCGTCCGTAGACGACGAAGCCCGCGGAGGGGCCTGAGCGGCGCGGGCGGTAGACGTTGCCCAGCTGGGCGGTGAGCGTGCGCAGTGCGTCCACCTGCCGGCGGACCCGCTCGATGTCCCGCACCAGCAAGTGCAGGCTGGCCCGAGCCTGGGCGTCGTGGGTTGCGTGGTCGGCCATGAACAAGCCTCTCGAACCGGCGTTGAAAAGGATCGGGCCGCGATTGCGGCCCGTTGTGGTCAACTCTTTCTTGACCAACGCGTCGATGGGGTGAGTGGTCACGCTGCGGGGGCGTAAGGGCATATGCACGGGGCGCGACGTGGGGCGTACGCCCCCGGCGGAGTGTTGACCCGCCGGGGGACTTCACTCGGCACATGTGTTCCCTCCCGGACTGCCTGTGCGAGTCGGCTGTCGGGTGCGGGGCCTTGTGCGCGGGTCGGGCGCCCCGCGCCCCCGACCGCCCGCCCCGCATAGACTGGTGCGCTGCCCCGCAACCCCGCCGCTCCCGGCGTGTGTGCAGGCTCTGAAGCGCTCCCGTCCGAGAGGTCAACCGCCACCCATGAAGCTTGTCTTCGCAGGCACCCCCGAGGTCGCCGTTCCCGCTCTGGACGCTCTGATCGCTTCCGGGCGGCACGAGGTGGCCGCCGTCGTCACGCGGCCCGACGCGCCGGCCGGGCGGGGGCGTCGGCTTGTCGCGAGTCCGGTCGCCGAGCGCGCGGAGGAGGCCGGGATCGAGGTGCTGAAGCCGGTGAAGCCGCGGGACGAGGAGTTCCTGGCGCGGCTTCGGGAGATCGCGCCCGACTGCTGTCCCGTTGTTGCGTACGGCGCGCTGCTGCCCCGGGTGGCACTGGACATCCCGGTCCACGGGTGGGTCAACCTGCACTTCTCGCTGCTGCCCGCCTGGCGTGGCGCCGCACCCGTGCAGCACTCGATCATGGCGGGGGACGAGATCACCGGCGCCTCCACCTTCCTCATCGAGGAGGGGCTCGACTCCGGACCCGTCTACGGGACCGTCACCGAGGAGATCCGGCCCACCGACACCAGCGGGGACCTGCTCACCCGGCTGGCCTTCGCCGGTTCCGGGCTGCTCGCCGCGACCATGGACGGGATCGAGGACGGCAGCCTGAAGGCCGTCCCGCAGCCCGCCGACGGCATCACCCTGGCGCCGAAGATCAGCGTCGAGGACGCCCACGTCGACTGGTCGGCCCCGGCGCTGCGCGTCGACCGGGTCGTCCGCGGGTGCACCCCCGCGCCCGGTTCCTGGACCGTCTTCCGGGGCGAGCGGCTCAAGCTCATCCAGGTCGCCCCGGTGACCGACCGCACCGACCTCGCCCCGGGCGAGCTGTCCGTCGGCAAGAACAACGTGTATGTGGGGACCGGTTCGTACGCCGTCGAGCTGCTGTGGGTCCAGGCCCAGGGCAAGAAGCCGATGCGCGCCGCCGACTGGGCGCGCGGGGTGCGGATCGCCTCCGGGGAGCGGGTCGGGGCCTGAGCCGGCACCCGCTGAACACACCGAGGCGGGTCGTGGCACGGGCCACGACACCGACTCCTGGCATCACCCCGAGACACCGTCGGGGCCCGGCGTCAGCCCTGCGGCGTACGCTGGTAGACGCACCTTTTCCCGGATCCGGAGCACCTTTTTCGTGAGTGAGCAGTCCCGTCGGCCGCGCAAGCCCGGCAAGCCCTACCGCCGTCCCCAGAAGGACCCCGTCCGCATGCTCGCCTTCGAGGCGTTGCGGGCCGTCGACGAGCGGGACGCGTACGCGAACCTCGTGCTGCCCCCGTTGCTGCGGAAGGCACGCGAGAACGGCGACTTCGACGGGCGGGACGCGGCACTGGCGACCGAGCTGGTGTACGGAACGCTGCGTCGGCAGGGGACGTACGACGCCGTCATCGCCGCATGTGTCGACCGGCCGCTCCGCGAAGTCGATCCGCCGGTGCTCGATGTGCTCAGCCTGGGTGCCCATCAGCTGCTCGGCACCCGCATCCCGACCCACGCCGCCGTCTCGGCCTCCGTCGAGCTCGCCCGCGTGGTGCTGGGCGACGGGCGGGCCAAGTTCGTCAACGCCGTCCTGCGGAAGATCTCGCAGCAGGATCTCGACGCATGGATCGAGCAGGTCGCACCGCCGTACGACGACGACCCCGAGGACAATCTCGCCATCGTCCACTCGCACCCGCGGTGGGTCGTCTCGGCGCTGTGGGACGCGCTGGGCGGCGGCCGTGCCGGGATCGAGGATCTGCTCGAAGCCGACAACGAGCGGCCCGAGGTGACGCTTGTCGCCCGGCCCGGTCGGTCCACCGCCGCTGAACTCCTCGACGTGCTCGGCGAGGAGTCCGCGCTGCCGGGGCGCTGGTCGCCGTACGCCGTGCGGCTCTCCGAGGGCGGCGAGCCGGGTGCCATCGACGCCGTACGGGAAGGCCGTGCCGGCGTTCAGGACGAGGGCAGCCAGCTCGTCGCGATCGCCCTGGCGAACGCCCCGCTCGACGGGCCCGACAAGCTGTGGCTGGACGGCTGCGCCGGTCCCGGTGGCAAGGCCGCCATGCTGGCCGGGCTCGCCGCCGAACGTGGTGCCGTGCTGCTCGCCTCCGAGAAGCTGCCGCACCGCGCCGCGCTCGTGGCGAAGTCGCTCGCCGGGAACCCCGGTCCTTACCAGGTCATCGCCGCCGACGGGACCCGTCCGCCGTGGCGCTCCGGCACCTTCGACCGCGTGCTCATGGACGTGCCGTGCACCGGGCTCGGCGCCCTGCGCCGCCGTCCCGAGGCCCGCTGGCGGCGGCGCCCCTCGGACCTGGAGGGCTTCGCGCCGCTCCAGCGCGGGCTGCTGCGCACGGCGCTCGACTCCGTGCGCGTCGGCGGCATCGTCGGTTACGCGACCTGCTCGCCGCACCTCGCCGAGACCCGGGCCGTGGTCGAGGACGTGGTCAAGCAGCACGACGCCGAGCTCATCGACGCCCGCCCCCTGCTGCCTGGAGTTCCGGCCCTGGGCGACGGTCCCGACGTACAGCTGTGGCCGCATCTGCACGGGACGGACGCGATGTATCTGGCGTTGATCCGCAGGACCGGGTGAGGCAGGGCTGGTTGAAGGCGTTCGAAGCGACTTCGGCGCCCAAACTGGCACGACACGCCAGGCGTTGAACCCGAGATCGACCAGTAAGCAGGCGGGGCGGGTCGCTTTGGCCGATACTCGTCCGGATCGCGTCCGGCGCCGGTCAGGGCCGTGCGGATGGCGAACTGCCTCTGGCCGCAGCCTTGTTGTGGTTCCTCAGGCAGGGCCGCTCGCTCCGTGCTGCCTGATCCGCCCGTGCGACGTATCGGCCGGCTGATCAACTCGGGTTCTACTCTTTCACCTGGACGTTGATAGTCACGGCGTGGGGGGAGAGTGCTCGTTGCGCCTCACGCCGGCCAGGGTGTGAGGATGGGGCCAGAATGGCCAGTGCGGTCGCTGATGTCAGTACGCGTGTGGTGGTAATCGAGAGCATTCCGCTGATTCTGGGCGGCTTACGTTCAGCGCTCGAAGACGACGGGATCACCGTTGCTTTAGGGACCCACGACCCGCACACCGGGGTGCGGGCAGTACGGGAGAAGAAGCCCGATGTGGTCATCGTCGATCTCGACCTGCCCGGCCGCGCGGGTATCGGGCTGCTCCAGCAGTTGCGCCGGCAGTACCCCGCTCCGCGGCTGGTCGCCGCGGTGTCCCCGGAGCACGACGACGACAGCCTGCTGCTGACGACACTGCTGGCGGGGGCCACCGGATATCTGCTTAAGAACACAGAGACGGTGGACCTGCTGCGCACCGTGCGGGCCGTGCAGCGGGGTTACGTCACGCTGGGTCCGCGGGCCGGGGGCGAACTCTCCGCCCTTTTGGTGCGTCTGGCGGAAGCCGATGGAATGCTCCCGTTCCCGGCGCTGACCAACCGGGAACGGGAGGTGCTGCGATTGGTCTCGCTCGGCTACGGAAACCGGCGGATAGCGCAGGAGCTGTTCATATCGGAGAAGACCGTGCGCAACTATGTTTCGGCCATCCTGCCGAAAATCAATGTCTCCAGTCGGCTGGAGGCCATCGTGTCCGCGCGGCTGGCAGGCCTGGAAACGGCCTACCCCGGCACGGGCTCCGCAGGTGTGGACGCGCAGCCGCAGAGCAGTTGAAAGGGCGGTGGCGGACGGAACCGGTGCCCGGGGCGAGGGGTGTCACATGTCTTGGGTGACCAGGCCTGCGGCCACCAGCGAGCGCACGCTGTCGCGCACCTGTCGGCCGACTTCCTCCGAGCCGGCCGGGAGACCGGCCGCCTCGGCGAAAGCCGTGTGCACCGCGCCCAGGTCACGCCCGTCGCACAGGGAGTAGACCGTCCACGAGCGCGCGTTCAGCCAGTGCATCCGGGCCGACCGCGCGGGGCTGACGACGAGTTGTCCCAGGCCGGGCAGTGCGCAGGCGTCCACCGGGGCGATCCGCTGGAGGGCGCCTGCTGGGGGAACCTCCGGGGGCTGTCCCTGTTCCGCCCACCGGGTCGTCGTGGCGGCCGGGGCATGGGGCCGCGGCGCGTTCTCGTCCACCAGACGCAGCGCTGTCAGGAGCCAGCGGGCGAACCGGTGTCCGTTCTCGGTGAGCGCCTGTTCCGGCAGCGCCAACACACACTCGGCGAGGTAGCGGGCCCGTTCGGCGCTGGTCCGGTACTGCCCGCTTCGGGCGGCGGGGGTACCGGGGCTGGGCTCGTCGAGGTCCTCGGCCGCCGGGGGTGGGCCGAACCTCTCCTGGACCGCTTCACCCGCGGCGCTCGCCGCCGCCCGGAAGACCAGCAGGTGCACGTAGAAGTGCAGGGCGACGAACACCCGGATGACCGTCCAGGAACCGATCCGCCAGGGGATCGGGACGCGCTCGGTGGCGTTCCTGACCACGGAGCCGGTACGCAGCGCGTCGAAGAGCTTGAGGTGGGCGCCCTCGTGCAACAGGCTCTCGGCGGTGAGCCACGGGGACGTGCAGCGTTCGGGCGCCAGCAGCACCGTCGAGGGGAGAGGGTCGCCGCCGGACATGGACTGCAGGGGGCCCTCCTCGCTCTCCCGGCGTGCGAAACCCACCATCGTGACGTGTCCGAGTACACCGGCTCCCGCGGCGGGCAGTAGCGTCGCGAGGAGCTCCGCGCCCTCCCGCAGTACGGCGCGGACACCGTCAGTCGGGTCGACCGGCGTCGCCTCCTTGCCGGCGCCGATCGCACCGCGGTACAGCTCCATGAGGCGCCCGGCCAGCATCTCCTGAGAGCTGCCGTGGGGCGCCGGTTCGGTCAGTACCCAGGTGTCCCCGAGACCGGGCCAGGCAAGCCGGTGCGGACTGGTGAGGGTTTCGCTGGGCGCCATGGAGGAAGGCGGGGCGTCCGCGTAGCCGCTCACGTGGGCGGCGAACGAACTGTGTGTGAGCGGGCCGCTCTCCAGACGCGCGAGGTCGACCTCGAAGCAGTTGCGCAGCACCGGGTCGTACAGCAGTGGACGCAGGCGTTCTTCGGTCGCCGCGGCTGTCGTCCGCAGCAGATGCGACGCTTCGCCGTCGTGCCGCGCCAGCATGGTCAGGCCCAGCCGGAACCGGGCGAGGTTGCGCTCTCCGATGGCGGCGGAGTCGCCGAACTGCCGGTCGGCGCAGAGCAGGGTGTCGGCCTGCGCCACCCGGTCGGCGACCGGCTCGGCGGCTGAAGGTGAAGCGGGCAACGACGGACCGTCCTTCGGGGTCGAGCGGCGGACGTGGACGTAGGACAGCGGACGTGGACGTGGACGTGGACGTGGACGTGGACGTAGGACACCGGTACCGGGACCTGTCGCGGGCCCGGTACCGGCAGGGCGTGCCGCGGGTCAGGCGGTCCGGACCGCCTGGTACGACGGGAGCCAGGCGCGCTCCTCCGGTGCGTCCACGGCAATCTCCGGGGTCTCGTCGTCGAGGTAGGTCTGCGGAGCCAGGTCGGGGGTCTCGATGCGGTCTACCAGCATGTCCGGTCCCTTCGGTCGTCATTGGTCGGACGGGGCGGGCCCGGGCAGGGCGGATGACACCCTGCCCGACGCATCATCTTCCGACACCCCGTGTCCCGCACCGATGGGACTGTTGTCCCGAATTTTGTCCCGCACCCCGCCAGACACACTGATGGACTTACGCCCCAGGCATAACGACGGATCGGGGCGCGGGACGCCCCGCACGCTGCTGCCATGACCACCGTCCCCGCCCCGGAACAGCGCGCCACCTACCGGGAAGTGCTGGCCGATCCGCGCTTCCGGCTGCTGTTCGTGACCCGGACTCTGACGGTCACGGCCGACTCGCTGCGGATCATGACCCTTTCGGTGCTCGTCTTCGCGACGACCGGCTCACCTCTGCTGGGCGCCCTGACGTTCGGCATCGGCTTCCTGCCGCAACTCGCCGGTTCGCTGCTCCTCGGCTCGCTCGCCGATCGAGGCCGCCCGCGCCGGCTCGTCACCGCGGGTTATGGCCTCCAGTGCGCGGCGGCCGCTGTCATGGGGGTGGCCCAACTGCCGGTGGCGGCGGTCCTGATGCTCCTCGCCGCCGTGGCCTGCCTGACCCCCGTCTTCAGCGGAGTGACCAACCGACTTGTCGCCGAGACGCTCACCGGTGACGCCTACGTCCTGGGCCGCTCGTTGTCCAACATGTCCGCGTCCGCTGCCCAGTTGCTCGGCCTGGCCGGTGGCGGTGCAGCAGTCGAGTTCCTCGGCCCGCGGGCCGCGCTGCTGCTCAGTGCGGGTGTCTACCTGGCCGCCGCGGTCGCCGTCCGCCTCCGGCTGCCCGACCTGCCCGCGCCCGAGCAGACGGTACGTCTCGGACCGAGGCAGGGCTCCGGCTCCGGCTCCGTACTGCGCCAGAGTTGGTACGGCAGCACAAAGCTGCTCGCCGAACGGAGGGTCCGCGCGCTCCTGCTGGCCCAGTGGCTGCCACCCGCTTTCGTCGCCGGCGCCGAGAGCCTGATCGTCCCGTTCGCGGGCGGTCACGGTATGACCGCCGGTTCGGCAGGACCGTTGCTCGCCTGTCTGCCGGTCGGCATGCTCGCCGGCGACCTGGCCGTCGGCCGCTTCGTCCGTCCCGCCGTACGGGAACGTCTGGTCGTCACGCTGGTCGTGGTCCTCGGCCTGCCGCTGGTCGGCTTCGCGCTGGACCCGCCCTGGGTGGTGTGTGCGGGACTCCTGCTGGTCACCGGGACCGGGTTCGCCTACGCACTCGGACTCCAGCGGCCCTTCCTCGACGCGGTCCCGGAGGCGGGCCGCGGCCAGGCGTTCGGGCTGCTCAACGCCGGCCTGATGTCGGTGCAGGGAGTGGGACCGGTCGTGTTCGGAGCCGTCGCCGAGTTCACCGATGCCGGCGTGGCCATGGCGCTCGCCGGGATCGCGACGGTGTGCGTGGCGGGGTATCTGGCCCCGTGGCGCACGGGACACGGCGGGTAGGGCCGGGCCTTCGTCGGTCCGAAGCGGCAGCGGCTGGGGCCATCAGCCGGAGTTCGGCCCGCACCGAGGCGTCGGTGGATCAGGTCAGGTCAGGCCACGGTGCCGGTACAGGAAGGTGCCCGCAGCCGCTGATCAGGTACGGATGCTGAAGCCTGACCCCAACTGTTCGGCGACCGCGGCAGCGTGACCGACGAGTGCCGGGCCGGGGGTCGGCCACTCACTCCGGCCGCGACGCCGGTTCCGGTGCCTCCGTCGGAGCCACCGCGGGCGGCGGCTCTCGGTCGTCCTCGTTCGCCAGCCGGTGCGGCCACCACACCTTCGGTCCCACGTCCAGGAACAGGGACGTGACCAGCACCGAACGCACGATGAAGGTGTCGAGCAGGACGCCGAGTGCCACCGTGAAGCCGAGCTCCGCGAAGGCCACCATCGGCAGTGTGCCCAGCGCGGCGAAGGTGCCCGCGAGGACCAGGCCGGCCGAGGTGATGACCGCGCCGGTCGCGGTCAGGCCTGTCACCACGCCCTTGCGGGTGCCGTGGCGGGCCGCCTCTTCGCGGATACGGGTGGTCAGGAAGATGTTGTAGTCGATACCCAGGGCGACCAGGAAGACGAAGACGAACAGCGGGAAGTCCGTCGACTCGCCCGCGTAGTCGAAGATGTACCGGAATGCCAGCGCGCTGATGCCGAGTGCCGCCGCGAAGGACAGCACCACCGTCCCGATGAGCAGCAAGGGCGCTATCAGGGCGCGGAGCAGCGCGCCGAGGATCAGCAGGACCACGACCAGTACCAGCGGGATGATCAGGATGTTGTCGTGGGTCGTCGCCTTGTCCATGTCGAGCAGGGACGCGGTGCCGCCGCCCACCTGGGCGTTGGCGCCGGGAACCGTGTGGACGGCGTCCCGTACCCGCTCCACCGTCTGTTTCGCCGTCTCGCTGTCCGCGGGGGCGGTCATGGTGGCCTCGAAGAGGGCCTTGCCCTCGAACTCGGGTTTTGTGCCGGGTGGCAGACCGAGGGAGTCCGGTACGACACCGGAGGTGGCGGCCACCGCCCGGCTGACCTCCTCGGCCTGGTCGCGGTTGCTGACGATGACGAGCGGGTCGCCGCTGCCCGCCGGGAAGTAGCGCGCGGACACCTCCTGGCCGACGATCGAGTCGGGTTTGCCGGTGAAGGCGTCGGCGTTGCCGATGCCCTCCGCGCGCAGCTGGATGAGGCCCAGCGAGAGCAGCGCGAGGGCGGCCGCCGTGACGCCCCAGACCATCCGCGGGCGGCGGGCGATACGGCCGCCCATGCGCGCCCACACGCCGTGTGCGGTCGGGTCGGCGGAACCGAAGTGCGGGATCACCGGCCAGAAGATCCAGCGGCCGAAGATCACCAGCAGGGCGGGGAACAGCGTCATCATGGCGACCAGCGCGACCCCGACGCCGATCGCGGCGACCGGGCCGAGGCCGCGCGTCGAGTTCATCTCGGCCGCCAGCAGCACCAGCATGCTCAGGACGACGGTGGCGCCGGAGGCCAGTACGGCGGGGCCCGCGCGGTGCAGGGCCAGCGCCATGGCCTCGTGACGGTCCTCGTGGCGGCGCAGCTCCTCCCGGTACCGGGCGACCAGCAGCAGGGCATAGTCGGTCCCCGCGCCGAAGACCAGCACCGTGAGGATCCCGGCGCTCTGGCCGTTGACCGTCAGGCCCGCGTGCTCGGCGAGGAAGTAGATCAGCGCCTGCGCGGTGAACAGCGCCGCGATCACCCCGAGCAGCGGGACGACGATCAGGGTGGGGCTGCGATAGGTGAGCAGCAGCATCACGATGACGACGCCCAGCGCCGAGAGGAGCAGGGTGGAGTCGATGCCCTCGAAGGCCTCGGAGAAGTCCGCGGACGTACCGCCCGGCCCTGTGACGTGCACCGCGAGCCCGTCGCCGCCCTTGCCGGTCACGTCACGGATCGAGTCGACCGCGGGAGCGATCTCCTCCCAGCCCTTCTCGTCCATCGTGATGGGTACGAGGATCTGGGCCGCGCGCGGATCGGCGGCCCGGTCGTACACCGGTCCCCGGGTCTCCGAGCCGCGGATGCCGTGCGCCGTGAGCTGCTTGATCTGTGTCGCGTCCTCGGCGATCCGCGTCCGGTCCTGTGCCGTGAGGCCGTCCGCGCGGGCGTACACGACGACCGCGGGGATCTGCTCCGGCCTGAAGTCCTCGGAGATCTGCAGGACTTGGGTGGACTCGGCGGAGCCGGGCAGCCAGGAGGCCGCGTCGTTGTCCTGGGCGTCGGTGAGTTTCTGGGCGAACGGTGCCGTGAGAACCAGCAGCACCAGCCACAGGCCCACCACCGCCCACTTGCTGCGTCGACCGCAGACAAGCCAGGCGATTCCACGCCGCTGCTTTCCCTGTTGGTCCGTCATGGCCACCCCCGTAGCCGCATCTGGCGCCTGTGGGCCGCCCAGCATGGCATGTGGTGCCGCGCCACAACATCCGCAGAACGGCCTAGGTCTGGACCGAGGAGGGCAACCGTCCCGTGGCATGGCAGTCTTGGGGCATGGCCGTGCAGATCAACCCCAGCATCCTGTCCGCCGACTTTGCCCGCCTTGCCGAGGAGGCAAAGGCGGTGGAGGGGGCCGACTGGCTCCACGTCGACGTCATGGACAACCATTTCGTACCGAACCTCACCCTGGGTGTGCCGGTCGTAGAGTCCCTGGCCCGTGCGACGGATACGCCGCTGGACTGCCATCTGATGATCGAGAACGCCGATCGGTGGGCACCTCAGTACGTAGAAGCGGGTGCCGGTTCCGTCACCTTCCATGTGGAGGCGGCCGCCGCGCCGGTGCGGCTCGCCCGCGAAATCCGGGCCATGGGTGCCCGTGCCTCCATGGCGCTCAAGCCCGCGACCCCGATCGAGCCGTACGAGGATCTGCTTCCCGAGCTCGACATGCTGCTGATCATGACGGTGGAGCCGGGATTCGGCGGCCAGTCCTTCCTCGACATCATGCTCCCGAAGATCCGGCGCACTCGCGAGCTGATCAGCAAGCACGGTCTTGAACTCTGGCTTCAGGTCGACGGAGGAGTTTCGGCGTCGACGATCGAGCGGTGTGCGGAGGCGGGAGCCGACGTTTTCGTCGCCGGATCGGCGGTGTACGGGGCATCCGACCCGGCCCAGGCGGTACGTGCATTGCGCACGCAGGCTCAGGAGGTGACGGCCCAGGCGACGTGGGCGTGCGGCCACTGACCGAAGGGAACGTGAACGCCGCCCATCTGGGCTGATCAAGTACGCCGGATCTGCGAGGATGAACGGCGAATCCAGAGTGTGAACAGCAGTGAGGAGATCGCCGTGTCGGGTATGTCGACGGGCCGGTCAGCCATGCGGATGGGACCCGCAGAGCTGGTGCAGGCGGCGGCCATGGCCCGCCGCTTCTACCTCGAGGGCAAATCCAAGATCCAGATCGCCGAGGAGTTCGGCGTCAGCCGCTTCAAAGTGGCCCGGGTCCTGGAAACCGCTCTCGAACGGGATCTCGTGAGGATCGAGATCCGCGTCCCCGCAGAGTTGGACGCGGAGCGCTCGGACGCGCTGCGCGCTCGCTACGGCCTCAGGCACGCGGTCGTGGTGGAGTCCCCGGCCGAGGCCCAGGAGTCGCCCGATCCCGAGAATCTCGGCGAGGTCGCCGCGGACCTGCTCGGCGAGCTGGTCAACGAGGGTGATGTGCTCGGCCTCGCCTGGGGCCGCTCCACCATCCACATGGCGGCGGCGCTCGACCGGCTGCCGCCGTGCACGGTCGTGCAGCTGACGGGGGTGTACGACGCCGGGACCGCCGAGCGCGGTTCGGTGGAGGCGGTACGCCGTGCCGCCCAGGTGTCGGGCGGCGACGCCCACCCGATCTACGCGCCGATGCTGCTGCCCGACGCGGCCACCGCGGCCGCGCTGCGCAACCAGACCGGGATCGCCCGTGCCTTCGAGTACTTCGACAAGGTCACGGTCGCCTGTGTCTCCATCGGCTCCTGGGAGGCGGGCATCTCGACGGTGCACGACATGCTCACCGAGGAGGAGCGCGCCCACTACGCCACCCTCGGTGTCGCCGCGGAGATGTCCGCGCACCTCTTCGACGCCGAGGGGCGCCGGGTCGGGCGGGACCTCGGTGAGCGCTGCATCACCGTCGAGACGGACCGGCTGCGCCGTATCCCCGAGGTCGTCGCGATCGCGGGCGGTCAGCGCAAGGCCGCCGCCATCGACGCGGTGCTGCGGTCCGGGCTCGTCACCAGCCTGGTGACGGACACGTCCGCCGCGGACTACCTGATGACGGCGGGAACGACACCGCGTCCGGCGCTGAACCGCGAGGATCCTGACGGGATCTGAGAGCTTGTGCGAGGCACCGCGCGCGGGGCGGCCATGACGGCGTCGGGATCATGTTCCCCGCGCGTGGGAGGGCGGTCCTGCCGCCTCGCGGCGCTGCTGACCGGTTGTTCCACATGCGCTTGTCCGCCGTTGCGGCACCGCACTACCTTGCTGATGTGGATCTCTTCTCACGCTCCTGGACAGCGTTGCGCACGGCGGTCGCCGAGCTCTCGGACGAGGACTTCGCGCGGCCGTCCGGCTGTACCGGCTGGCTCGTACGGGACCTGGTGTGCCACCTGGTCATCGACGCTCAGGACGTCCTGATCACCCTCGTGACCCCGGCCGATACGGAACCGACCCGCGATGCGGTGACCTACTGGGAGGTCGCCGAAACGCCGCCGACCGGCGCAGACCCGCTCGACGCGCTGACCGTCCGGCTGGCCGCCGCGTACCAGGAGCCCTGGCTGCTCAAATTCCATCTCGACGACGTCGGCTCCGCAGCCGGCCGCGCCGCGGAACTAGCCGACCCGGGCCTGCGGGTCGGCACCCGCGACGAGGTTCTCACCGCGGGCGACTATCTTTCCGCGTACGTCCTGGAGTGGACGCTGCACCACCTCGACCTGGTCGCACACCTCCCCGACGCGGCGGACCCGCCCGCGGAGGGGCTGGCGCGGACCCGCGAGCTGCTGGAGAAGATCGCCCAGGCCGCGTTCCCCGCGTCGTTCTCCGACAAGGACGCGCTGTTGGTCGGCACCGGACGACGTGCCCCGACCGACGCCGAGAAGGCCGAACTGGGCGAGCTGGCCACGAAACTCCCGCTCGTCCTTGGATAATCGACCAGTTCCTTCGGCAGAACTGTCGCGAATACACGGCCAGAATTTCCGCGAGTGCGATCGGGGAGCGTGCCGCATTGTCACCGGGCGGGGTGGCGAGATCTACTACAGCGATGATCACAACAAATCAGTCAGGGCGGTGCTGAGATGACGGACAACCCGCTCGCGCCGGTGCTCGAAGGAAGCGCACCCGCCGGTGTCCTCTCCTGGCCCGCCCAGTTGCCTGTGGAGCATGGGCTCGAAGCCGCGCGGAAGGCGGGCTGGGAGACCGCGGTCCTGGACCTCGCGGGCGTCTCCGACAAAGCCGGGCTCATGGCGGCGTGCGCCACCGCGCTGCGGCTGCCGGACTGGTTCGGCGCCAACTGGGACGCCCTCGCCGACTGCCTGGTCGACCTCGAATGGTGGCCCGCGCTGCACGGCCGGCTGATCCTCGTACAGGACTGGCAGGAGTACGCGGCGGCCGCGGCCGCGGACTGGCGCGTCCTTCAGGAGATCTTCGCCGACGCGGCGGCGCACTGGCGGGGGACGGACACGCCGCTGGCCGTGGTGATGGCGCTGGCGGAGCCCCGGTAGCTAGCGGTCCCCGGCGCGGTGTCGGCGGCCTGCCGATCCCGCGGCCCTCGCGTCACCGCTGCCTGGAGCAAGCCGTCCACTCTCAGACAGGCCCGGGCCGCGGCCACTCGCCACGACAACGCGGCGACAACCGGACGGACAGCTCCCCCTGTGCCCGAACGCACGGAGGGAGTTCCGTTCGTCATGCGCCTACGAGTGCGGGTGCGAGCTCTCGCCAGGGGTCGGTCGGCACGTCGAGGCGCGATTCCATCAGGACCTGGACGCAGACGTGGTCGGCCCCGGCGGCGAGATGCTCGCGTACGCGACTGAGGATCGCCGCTTCGTCGCCCCACGCGATGAGCGCTTCGGCCAGCCGGTCGGAGCCGCCGCGGACGAGGTCCTTTTCGTCGAAGCCGCCCCGCAGCCAGTTGTTGCGGTAGTTCGGCAGACCGGTGTAAATGTCCAGGTGGGCGTGTGCCCGGCGCAGCGCGGTCTCGCGGTCCGAGGTGAGCACGGCGCCCATCTCGACGGCCACGATCTTGTCCGGTCCCAGCGCCGCCCGCACCTCAGCGGTCTGTGCCGGTGTCACCAGATAGGGATGGCTGCCGTCTGCGAGCTCACGGGTCACCTCCAGCATCCGGGGACCAAGGGCGGCGACCAGGACGGGCGGGCGTGGTTCGTCGGCCTCCGCGGCGGAGAACGTCGCTCCCGCCATCGCCGTGAGGTACTCGCGCATCGCGCCAACCGGTTTGGCGTAGCTGCCCCCGCGCACCCGCTCGACCAGTGGCCGGTGGCTGACTCCGAGCCCGAGGACGAACCGCCCGCCGTGGGCCGCGGCCAAGGTGCGGGATGCCGCGTTGGCCGCGACTGCGTCGCGTGCCCAGATATTGGCGATGCCGGTGGCCACCCGCATGCGCTCGGTGGCGGCGAGCAGCAGCCCTGCCTGGGTGAAGGCCTCCCGGCCGTAGGCTTCGCCGAACCACAGGGTGCCCCAGCCCTGGGCTTCGAGCTCGGCCGCGATCTGCCCGGCCGCCGCCGGCGACACCGTGTCCAGGCTCCCTGTCCAGATCCCCACGCGCCCGAGCCCTGCTTCTTCAGCCACTGTCATGCTGTGCATCTCCATACGCGATAGGTGACGTCGATACGTGCCGGGTCGCCCGGTCAGGAGCGCCCACCGCGGGCGGCTCTTCCGCGCAGCGTAGCGGGGGGCTGAGCCCTACGGCTGGTGTGCGGCTCCGGGGTGCGGCGGTGGGGACGGAGGCTGTGCCTGCAAGCGTCCGCGAGACGGGACGACAGTGCGGATGGGCCACGGCCAGTGCGTTCATCGACACGTTCAGCCGGACCATGGGCCAGACACCGGGGTCTGCCGCATCGGAACAGACGGGTAGATCCGCTGACCGCCCGCATGATCCGGCGAGCGGTCCGCAGCGTGATGTCGGAGGATGCCACGAATCGGGCGTCCCCCTGTCTGGAGGATCGGTCCGGGCCGCATATCCATGGCGTCGTGGGAGAATGAAGTACGTGCTCTTCCCCCTGGCTGACCTGTCCGGGGGCCACCTCTGATCGACTGGGATGTGCAGCACGTGCGTTTCCTCAATGACATCCAGCCCCCGTACGACCTGACGTACGACGACGTGTTCATGGTGCCCAGCCGCTCCGCGGTCGGCTCGCGTCAGGGTGTGGACCTCGCTTCTCCCGACGGCACGGGCACCACGATCCCGCTGGTCGTCGCCAACATGACGGCGATCGCGGGCCGCCGGATGGCCGAGACCGTCGCCCGTCGCGGCGGGCTCGTGGTCATCCCGCAGGACATCCCGATCGAGGTCATCGCCGAGGTCGTCTCCTGGGTCAAGGGACGCCACCTGGTGCTCGACACCCCGATCATCCTCGCCCCGCACCAGACCGTCGCCGACGCGCTGGCGCTGCTGCCGAAGCGCGCGCACAACGCGGGCGTCGTCGTGGACGAGGAGAGCCGTCCCGTCGGCGTGGTCACCGACGCCGACCTCACCGGCGTCGACCGCTTCACCCAGCTGTCCGAAGTCATGTCCAAGGACCTGCTCCTCCTCGACGCGGACATCGAGCCGCGTGAGGCCTTCAACAGGCTGGACCACGCCAACCGCCGCTACGCCCCCGCCGTCTACAAGGACGGCAGGCTCGCGGGCATCCTCACCCGCAAGGGCGCCCTGCGCGCCACGCTCTACACGCCGGCAACCGACGCGAACGGCCGGCTGCGCATCGCCGCCGCCGTCGGCATCAACGGCGATGTCGCGGGCAAGGCCAAGCAACTCCTCGACGCGGGCGTCGACACGCTCGTCATCGACACGGCCCATGGTCACCAGGAGTCGATGATCAGCGCCATCAGGACGGTGCGCGCGCTCGACCCGCAGGTGCCGATCGCGGCGGGCAACATCGTCGCGGCGGAAGGCGTGCGCGACCTGATCGAGGCCGGCGCGGACATCATCAAGGTCGGTGTGGGCCCCGGTGCCATGTGCACCACCCGGATGATGACCGGCGTCGGCCGGCCGCAGTTCTCGGCGGTGAAGGAGTGCGCCGCCGAGGCCAAGAAGTACGGCAAGCACGTGTGGGCCGACGGCGGTGTACGGCACCCGCGCGACGTCGCGATGGCGCTGGCCGCGGGCGCGTCCAACGTCATGATCGGCTCGTGGTTCGCCGGCACGTACGAGTCCCCGGGCGACCTCCAGCAGGATGCCAACGGGCGCTTGTACAAGGAGTCGTTCGGCATGGCGTCCGCCCGTGCCGTCAAGAACCGCACCAGCGACGAGTCGGCGTACGACCGCGCCCGCAAGGCGTTGTTCGAGGAGGGCATCTCCACCTCGCGCATGTTCCTCGACCCGTCCCGCCCGGGCGTCGAGGACCTGATCGACTCGATCATCGCGGGCGTCCGCTCCTCCTGCACCTACGCGGGCGCCAACTCCCTGGAGGAGTTCGCCGAGAAGGCGATCGTGGGTATCCAGAGCGCGGCCGGCTACGCCGAGGGCAAGCCGCTGCACGCCAGCTGGTAACGGCACGCCTACTCGTTCTCGTACGGCCCCCGTGGTGCGACCGCGGGGGCCGTGGCCGTTTGGCAGCAAGGGAACGTCAGGCCATCTTGACGTCAAGCTGACTTGACGCGACGCTGAGTGCATGACGACACCACAGAGCATCGAGCCGCAGTACACCCTGCTGACCGCCGTGGCCCGTCTCGACGAGCTGCGTGTGCGGGAGTCGCTCGCCGGGGCCGGGAGTGACGCCGAGGCGCTCGACCGGGCAGGCCTTCTCGAACTTCTCGCGCTGAGCGAGGTGGTGGCCCGCAAAGCGGCGTACGGACGTCAACTCACCGTCCGGGCGGCGAGAGAGTCAGGTGCCTCCTGGTCCCAGATCGGCGCGGCCCTCGGCACCAGCAAGCAGGCCGCCTGGGAGGCGCACACCCGCTGGATCGACGGGCAGGCGGCGTCGTACGGGCAGCCCGGGCAGCTGGGCTTCGACGAGGACGACGCGGCGCGGGCACGGGCCGTCGCTGGGGGACCGGAGGAGAGCTGACGGCGGCTCGCGCTCACCGGCTCGCCAAGCCGCAGGCGGTCAGCCCCCACTGGCTCGCGAAGCCGTAGGCGGCCGGCCCTCACCGGCTCGCGGAGCCGCGCCCAAGGGCTGAAAGGCGGTCCGCGCAACCATCGAAAGGCCCCGCGCAACGAACACCCGCCGGGCTGCGATGAACGCAATGATCTTGCGGAGGTGCGCAAGGTTGCTGCATTACGCCCGTGAAGGCAGGACTCGTAGGGTCAAGCGCTGTACAGAGTGTGGCGGGGACTCCGCTCGGCGGGTCCCTGCTGTCAGGGGTGCCGCCGGTTCCCGCCGTTTCCGACCGGCAGCGATGAAGGAGCCAACGCGTGCTCGACCAAGGCGCACCCCCGCAGTCCCGCCCCTCGTCCGCCCCGCCGTCCCCGGGCATCGGCGCACGCCTCATGCGCCGCAAGCCGGTGGAACTTCTGGTCGCCGAGGGCGGTCAGGGTGAGGGAGGGTCGCTTCGGCGTTCCCTCGGGCTGTGGCAGCTGACCATGATCAGCATCGGTGCCACTCTCGGCACCGGCATCTTCGTGGTCCTGGGGGAGGCCGTCCCCAAGGCCGGTCCCGCGGTCACCCTCTCCTTCGTGATCGCCGGTCTGACGGCGCTGTTCTCCGCCTTCTCCTACGCCGAGCTGGCGGGCACCATTCCGGTCGCCGGTTCCTCGTACTCGTACGCGTACGCAACGATGGGCGAGCTGATCGCCTGGATCTGCGGCTGGTGTCTGGTCCTGGAGTACGGCGTGTCGGTCGCCGCCGTGGCCGTCGGCTGGGGCGAGTACCTCAACGAACTGCTCGACGGGACCATCGGCGTCACCATCCCCGACGCGCTCTCCGCGCCGCCCGGCGACGGGGGCATCTTCAACCTGCCCGCGCTGATCGTCGTCCTGCTCGCGATGGCGTTCCTGCTCGGCGGCGCCCAGGAATCGGCCCGCGCCAACATGATCATGGTCGTCGTGAAGATCGCCGCGCTGCTGCTGTTCTGCGCGATCGGCATCCAGGGCTTCCGGTCCGGCAACTACGAGAACTTCATGCCGCTCGGCATGGCGGGCGTCAGCGCCGCCGGGGCCACGCTCTTCTTCTCGTACATCGGCTTCGACGCCGCCTCCACGGCCGGTGAGGAGGCGAAGAACGCACAGCGCGACCTGCCGCGCGCGATCATGCTCTCGCTGATCATCGTCACGGCGCTGTACGTCCTGGTCGCGGCCGTCGCTGTCGGCGCGATGCCCTGGCAGCGGTTCACCGACTCGGAGGCGGCGCTCTCCGGGATCATGGAGGACGTCACGGGCGACGCCGTCTGGGGCACGCTGCTCGCCGCCGGTGCCGTCATCGCCATCGCCAGCGTCGTCCTGACCGTGCTCTACGGGCAGACTCGCATCCTCTTCGCCATGTCCCGCGACGGGCTCGTGCCCAAGGTGTTCTCGCGCGTTCACCCGAAGAGCGGTGTGCCGCGTGCCAACACCCTCATCGTCTCGGTGTTCTGCGGAGTGCTCGCCGCCGCGATCCCGCTCGGCCAGCTCGCCGACGCCACCAGCATCGGCACCCTCTTCGCCTTCGCGCTGGTCAACATCGCGGTCGTGGTGCTGCGCCGGACTCGTCCGGAGATGCCGCGTACGTTCCGGGTGCCGCTGTCGCCGGTACTGCCCGCGCTGGGCTTCGCCTTCTGCGTCTGGATGATGGGCAGCCTCGACACCGTGACCTGGGTGGTCTTCGGGGTCTGGATGGCCGTCGGGCTCGTGTTCTACTTCAGTTACGGCTATCGCCGGTCCCGTATCGCCACCGTAGAGAAGTGAACCACCCGCAGTGCTGAACAATCTCGACGAACGCATCGTGCACGCCCTCGCCGAGGACGCGCGGCGCTCCTATGCCGACATCGGGCAGCAGGTCGGTCTGTCCGCGCCCGCCGTGAAGCGCCGGGTGGACCGGCTGCGTTCCAGCGGGGCCATCACCGGGTTCACCGTGCGGGTGGATCCGGCCGCGCTGGGGTGGGAGACCGAGGGGTTCGTCGAGATCTACTGCCGACGCAATACCTCGCCGGAGACCATTCAGCGGGGCCTTGAGCGGTACCAGGAGGTGGTGGCCGCGTCCACCGTCACCGGGGACGCGGACGCGGTGGTGCAGGTCTTCGCCTCGGACATGCGGCACTTCGAGCGGGTGCTTGAGCGGATCGCGGGGGAGTCGTTCGTGGAGCGGACGAAGTCGGTGCTGGTTCTGTCGCCTTTGCTGCGCCGATTTTCTTCCGGGTCGCCTACGTAGTCGCTCCGCTGGGGACGCGGGTCTCAGCTGCGGGCGCGTGGGGCTGGTCGCGCAGTTCCCCGCGCCCCTGACGGGGCGCTTCCAAGTCGCTGCTACTCCGCTGTCTTCCTCGCCAGCGCGTTGTTTCCTATCGAGTTGTGCACGCTGAAGCTCACCGCGTCCGAGCGGTAGCGGTCGTCGGACCACTCCACCGGGCGGCCTTCGCGGGTTGTGGTGACGCGGCGGACTCGCAGGAGTGGGCTGGTGCGGCGGACGTCCAGGAGTTCGGCGTCCTGGGCGCCCGCCGCCACCGCGTCGATGAGGTGCTCGCCGTAGGCGAAGACGAGGCCCGTGTCCTCGAAGAGGCGTTGGGTGACGGAGGGGCAGCCGGGCTCGATGGCCTCGACGGCGGGGGAGATCCAGTCCGCGTAGACGGTCCGCTCCAGGAGGACCGGCTCGCCGTCCAGGCCGCGGACGCGCAGCACGTGCAACACGGTGGTGTTCTCGCGCAGTTGGAGCCGTACGGCATCCTCCGCAGTCGCCGGGCGGTACTCCTGCACGACCACCTCGCCCGTCGCCTCCCGCCCCATCGCGCGCGCCCACTGGGCGAAGCTGCGCAGTTCGGCGAAGCTCTGGCTGCGGCGGCCGGCCAGGACCACGCGGCGGGCGCCCTGGCGTGAGCCGATGAGTCCCTCGGCGGTCAGGGCCGCGACCGCCTGGCGGACCGTGCCGCGCGAGACGGCGTACTGCGCCGCGAGGTCCGTCTCCGCCGGGAGCAGACTGCCGACCGTGTACTCCTCGCGGTCGATCGCCCGCCGCAGCGCCTCGGCGATCTCCTCGTGTCGCGCCGGCATGCTTCCCCTCTGATCAGGTGTCTGTGCACAGAGTAATCACCCTAGTCGAGGTGTGGAACTGACCCGTGTGGGTGGGGATTGTCCAAGGAATCAGGGGTCAGGGTTATTCCAGTGTTTACGAACAGGACATCATCGGCGGGCCTACTGAGGCCAACTTGTTCAGACAAGTTATCCGTTCCACCACACCCTCGTGCGTAATCCTGGAGTGACCGTGTCCGTGTTCCTGCCGAGGACCGCAGTCCTCACCGGCGGCCTTGCCGTCGTCGCCGCACTGGCCCTGAGCGCCTGTGGCGCGGCCCCCGAAGAGTCGACCACCGCCGACGGCAAGAGCGCGGCCACCGCGACCTCGGCCGAGGACTTCGGTGGCCTCGACGCCCTCGTGGCGGCGGCGAAGAAGGAGGGCAAGCTGCAGGCCATCACGCTCCCCAGGGACTGGGCCAACTACGGCGCCATCATCGACGGCTTCGAGAAGAAGTACGGCATCAAGGTCGAGGTCGAGAACCCGGACGGCTCCAGCCAGGACGAGATCAACGCCGTCACCTCCCGCAAGGGCCAGGACCGCGCCCCCGACGTCCTCGACCTCGGCAGCTCCTTCGCTCTGAGCGCCGCCCAGCAGGGGCTGCTCGCGCCGTACCAGGTCGCGTCCTTCGGTGACATCCCCGAGGGCCAGAAGGACCCGAAGGGGCAGTGGTACAACGACTACGGCGGCTACATCTCCATCGGTTGCGACGCCAAACGCGTCAAGACCTGCCCGACCACCTTCAAGGACCTGCTGAAGCCGGAGTACAAGGGGCAGGTCGCCCTCAACGGCAACCCCACCAAGTCGGGCTCGGCCTTCGGCGGCGTGTACGCGGCGGCCCTCGCCAACGGCGGCTCCTTCGACGACATCCAGCCCGGCCTGGACTTCTTCGCCGAGCTGAAGAAGAACGGCAACTACACGCCGGTCGAGTCGACACCGGCCACGGTCGAGAAGGGCGAGACGCCGATCAGCATCGACTGGGACTACCTGAACGCCGGGTACGCCGCGGAGTTCAAGTCCAAGGGCGTCGACTGGAAGGTCACGGTTCCGGAGGACGGCAAGTTCTCCCAGTACTACTCCCAGGCCATCAACAAGGACGCCCCGCACCCGGCCGCCGCCCGCCTGTGGGAGGAGTACCTCTACAGCACCGAGGGCCAGAACCTCTGGCTCGAAGGGTTCGCCCGCCCGGTCCTGATGACCTCCATGGAGACGGCCGGCACGCTCGACAAGACCGCCGCCGCCAAGCTCCCCGCGGTCTCGGGCACGCCCAGCTTCCCGACCGAGGACCAGCAGGCCAAGGCCAAGGAAGTCCTGGCCCAGGGCTGGGGCAAGGCCGTCTCCGGATGACCGCCACTCTCACCCCGGTCGACGTGGTGCCCGCCGCTTCCTCGAAGCGCGGGCGCCGCGTCGGCGGCTGGCTTCCCGTCGCCCCGCTGCTGGTCTTCGTGGCGATCGCCTTCGGGATCCCCGCCCTGGCCATGCTGAACGGCGCCTTCACCGTCAAGGACCAGGCCACCGGCGCCAGTTCCTACAGCGCGGCCAATCTGACCGACTCGCTTCAGGGCGCCTACCTCACCGCCCTGGTCGGCAGCGTCAAGCTGTCCGCCGTCTCCGCGGCCATCGCGACCGTCCTCGGACTGCCGCTCGCCCAGGCCGTGGTGACCTCACGCTTCCGCGCGCTGCGCGAGGCCGTACTCACCGCGTCCGGCGTCCTCGCCAACTTCGGCGGTGTCCCGCTGGCCTTCGCGTTCGTCGCCACCCTCGGCAACGCGGGTGTCCTGACCCGGCACTTCGGCCTGACCGACAAGGGCTGGAACCTCTACAGCTTCTGGGGTCTGGTCATCGTCTACCTGTATTTCCTGATCCCGCTGATGGTCCTCACCATCACACCCGCCCTCGACGGACTGCGCTCCCAGTGGCGTGAGGCCGCGCAGAACAACGGCGCCACCTCCGCGCAGTACTGGCGGCACGTCGCCCTCCCCGTCCTCGCGCCCTCGCTGCTCGGCGGACTCGTACTCCTCTTCGGCAGTGCCTTCGCCGCGTACGCCACCGCGGCGGCCATGGTGGGCAGTTCGGTCCCGCTGGTCACCCTGCAGATCGCCGACGCCATCTCCGGCAACGTCCTGGTCGGCCAGGAGAACGTGGCGCTCGCCCTCAGCCTCGACATGGTGCTGATCGCGGGCGTGGTGATGGCCGTGTACCTGCCCCTGCAACGACGGAGCGCGCGATGGCTCGCCTGAACCTCTGGCGGTGGGTCGTGCTGGCCCTTGCCGCGCTGTACTTCCTGGTACCCCTTGCCGCGTCCGTGATCTTCACCGTGGACGTGCCGGGGCAGGGGATCACCTTCGACGCGTACAGCGAGATCGTCTCCACCGAGGGCTTCACCTCCAGCCTGTTGCTCTCGCTGGAACTGGCCCTCGCCACCATCGCCGTGGTGCTGCTCCTGATGGTGCCCGCGATGGTCGCGCTGCGGCTCGGCGCGCCCCGGCTGCGGCCCGTCGTCGAGGTGGTGTGCTCGCTGCCGCTGGTCGTCCCGCCGATCGCGTTCGTCGCCGGGATCTCCACGGTCCTCAAGTGGGGGCCCGAACACCTCTCCCGTACGCCGCTGTTCCAGACCTTCGTGGCGATCCAGAACCCGAGCTTCCCGTTCGTACTCGTCCTCGCGTACGTCGTGATGGCGCTGCCGTTCGTGTACCGGGCGCTGGACGCGGGGCTGCGCGCGGTCGACATACGCACCCTCGTCGAGGCCGCCCGCAGCTGCGGTGCGCCCTGGCCGCAGGCGCTGATCCGGGTCGTGCTGCCCAATCTGCGCGGGGCGCTGCTCAACGCCTCCTTCCTCACACTCGCGCTGGTCCTCGGCGAGTTCACGGTCGCGCAGCTCCTTGGCTTCCAGCCGTTCGCCGTGTGGATCTACAGCGTCGGCGGCTCGCAGGCGCAGCTGTCCGTCGCGGTGTCCGTACTCAGCCTGCTCGTCACGTGGGCGCTGCTCCTCTCGCTCGCCGTGTTCGGCGGCCGCTCCTACAAAGCATCCGCATCGGCCTCCCGGGGATGAACTCATGACTGTCACCACCCTTCAGAAAACGTCCGAGAAGTCCGAGAAGGCCGCCACCGTCGAATTCCGGCGCCTGCGCCGCGAGTTCGGATCGACCGTGGCCCTCGACGGGCTCGACCTCACCGTGCAGCCCGGTGAACTCCTCGCGCTGCTCGGCCCGTCCGGGTGCGGCAAGACCACCGCGCTGCGCATGCTCGCCGGGTTCGAACATCCCGACTCCGGTGAGGTGTTGGTCGACGGCGAAGATGTCACACGCGTCCCGGCGCACCGCCGCGACGCAGGGATGGTCTTTCAGTCGTACAGCCTCTTCCCGCACCTGAGCGCGCTGGACAACGTGGCCTTCGGACTGCGGATGCGCAAGGTCCGTACGTCCGAACGGCGCTCCCGCGCTGCCGAGTTGCTCGACCTGGTCGGCCTCGCAGACAAGGGGGAGAACTTCCCCCACCAGCTCTCCGGCGGCCAGCAGCAGCGCGTCGCGCTGGCCCGCGCACTCGCCCTGCGCCCCCGCGTGCTGCTGCTCGACGAGCCGCTCTCCGCCCTCGACGCCAAGGTGCGGCTCAGTCTCCGTGAGGAGATCCGCCGGCTTCAGCAGGAACTCGGCATCACCACACTGTTCGTGACGCACGATCAGGAAGAGGCGTTGTCCATGGCGGACCGCGTCGCCGTGATGCGCGCCGGGCAGCTCGAACAGTGCGCCACGCCCGCCGAGTTGTACGGTCGGCCGGCCACCGCGTTCGTCGCCGAGTTCGTCGGCACGATGAGCCGGATTCCGGGACGGCTGGGCGGAGGCCTGGTCGAGGTGCTCGGACAGCGGCTTCCGGTCGACGGAGAGGCGCCGGTCGTGGCGGAGGGAGATGTGGTGGATGTGCTCGTACGACCCGAGGCCGTACGGGTGCGGGCCGACGGCGCCGGTGACGCCCGGGTCGTCGCGACCGCGTTCCTGGGGGCGGCCACCCGGGTCACCGTGCGGCTCGCCGATGCCACCGAGGTCAAGGCCGATGTGCCGACGCACGAGGCCGCGGTGCTCGGATCGGGGGCCGCGGTGACGGTGAGCCTGCCGGAGCGGCCGGTGCTCGTCGCGGCGCGCACCAACTGAACCACCCCCCGGTCGAGCCCCTCGGGCTCCTGTTGAGTGAAAGAGAGTTCCGTGACTCACCGCGCCACCCCCCAACTCACCCTCCAAGCCGTCCTGTTCGACATGGACGGCACGCTCGTGGACACCGAGCGGCTGTGGTGGGAGGCGGTGGAAGAGGTGGCCGACGGGCTCGGGCGAAGACTGACGGAGGCCGACCAGCCGGAGGTGCTCGGGCGCCCGGTCGAGTACACCGCGGCCTGGCTGGGCGGGATCACGGGGACCCCGGTGACGGGCATCGCCGACGAGCTGCACCGGGAGTTCGCCGACCGTGTCCGCACCGGCATCGTGCCCCGCCCCGGCGCGCTCGCACTGCTCGACTCCCTGGCCCGTGACGGCGTACCCACCGCACTGGTGACCGCGTCGCCGCGCGCGGTCGCCGACACCGTCCTCGAAGCCCTCGGCGCCGGACGCTTCGCCGTCTCCGTCACCGCCGACGACACCGAGCGCACGAAGCCCGCGCCCGATCCCTACCTCGCCGCCTGCCACGCCCTCGGCGTCGACCCCGCCGCGTGCGTCGCCGTCGAGGACACCCAGACGGGCGTCAGCTCCGCCGAGGCCGCGGGCTGCGCCGTGCTCGCCGTCCCCTCGCTCGCGCCGATCGCCCCCGCCCGCGGACGTACTGTCCTCACCAGCCTGGAAGAAGTGACCCCCGCGCGGCTGCGGGCCATGGTCGCGCCGACCGAGCTGCGGGTGATGAGCTGGAACCTCTGGTACGGCGGTACGAAGGTCGACGACCACCGGGAGAAGCAGCTCAAGATCATCGCGGAGACGGGCGTGGACGTGGTCGCCCTCCAGGAGACGTACGGCACCGCGGCGCAGGAACTCGCCGACGCGCTCGGCTGGCACCACCACCGGAGCGGCGGCAACCTCGGCATCATCAGCAGGTACCCGATCACCGCCCGCCTCGGCGACCCGGACGTCGGCTTCTACGGAGGCACCGGGGTGCGGATCCGTCTCGACGGCGGGCAGGAGGTGGCCGTCTGGAGCGCCCACCTCGACTACACGCCGTACGGGCCGTACGAGGCGCGCTTCGACGGGCTCGCGGCGGCTGAGCTGATCGCCCACGAGGGTGTGCGGCTCGCCCAGATGCGGGAGATCCTCCGGGGGATCGCGGACTCTTCGGACGCCGGTTTGCCCGTCCTGCTCCTTGGGGACTTCAACGCTCCTTCGCATTTGGACTGGCCCGATGTCGAGTGGCCTGTCACGAAGGCGGCGGAGGAGGCGGGGCTGCGGGACTCGTATCGCGAGGTTCATCCCGATCCCGTGCGTGATCCAGGGCATACCTGGTCTCCGGTGCATGCCGAGCATGAGGACGGGAGTGGGCGGGCCGAGCCGCAGGACCGGATCGACTATGTGCTGTATCGGGGGCGGGTCCTGCGGGTGCTCGATTCGCGGACTTTCGTCTGCGGGTCGCCGCGGGCTTGGCCTGACGTTGCGGGGAACGCCTGGCCTTCGGACCATGCTGCGGTGATCACGACGTTCGGGCTGGGGTAGGGGGTTTTCGCCCCCTCCGCCCCTTCCCGTCCCTTGTTCCTGGGGGCTGCCGCCCCCAGACCCCCGCCTTCGCGCTGAACGCGCTCGTCCTCAAACGCCGGACGGGCTGGAACGGGGCGTAGCCCCGGAAGTACGGGACGGGTAGGGGCGGAGGGGGCGAAAAACACACCACCCACCCCCGCGCAACGAATCGCCGCCAGCCCCACCCCGTACGCAACGATTCGTCCGCGCACGCGCAACGGCTCCGCCTTGTCCCCCCGAGCCCCCCGCCCGTACCGTCTATCTGGCCCCCCAAATCCCTCCGTACCGGCAAGGAACACGCATGCGCACAGCCCTGCTCCAGAGCTCCGGCCGCCCCGGGTCGGTCGTCGGGAACCTGAAGGTCCTCGACGAGGCCGCGGGCCGTTCCGCGGCGGCGGGCGCCGGGCTGCTCGTGGCGCCGGAGATGTTCCTGACCGGGTACGCGATCGGCGACGACATCGCCCGCCTCGCCGAGGCCGCCGACGGCGACTCGGCGGACGCGATCGCGGAGATCGCCGACCGCCACGGCGTGGCCGTCGCGTACGGCTACCCCGAGCGCTCCGGCGACGCGGTCTTCAACTCGGCGCAGTTGATCTCCGCCGACGGCACCCGTCTGGCGAACTACCGCAAGACCCACCTCTTCGGCTGCTTCGAGCAGGACCACTTCACGCCGGGCGAGCAGCCGGTGGTGCAGGCCGAGCTCGGCGGGCTGCGGGTCGGGATCATGATCTGCTACGACGTGGAGTTCCCGGAGAACGTCCGGGCGCACGCCCTCGCCGGCACCGACCTGCTGCTCGTGCCGACCGCGCAGATGCACCCGTTCCAGTTCGTCGCCGAGTCCGTCGTGCCGGTGCGCGCCTTCGAGAACCAGATGTACGTCGCGTACGTCAACCGCACCGGTCAGGAGGGGGAGTTCGACTTCGTCGGGCTCTCGACGCTGGCCGGGCCCGACGGAGTGGCCAGGGCCCGCGCGGGCCGCGGCGAGCAACTGGTCCTCGCCGACGCCGACCCCACCTTCCTCGCGGCCTCGCGCGAGGCGAACCCGTATCTGAAGGACCGCCGCCCCGGCCTCTACGGGTCCCTCGTCTGACGTCCGCCCCTCGCCTTCCCCCACAGCTTTCCCGCAAGGAGTCCGTACCCCATGACGTCCACCGTGCCCAACGCCGTCCAGCACGCCGACGTGCAGCAGCCGCCGATCACCATGTTCGGCCCGGACTTCCCGTACGCGTACGACGACTTCCTCGCGCACCCCGCGGGCCTCGGCCAGATACCCGCGACCGAGCACGGCACGGAGGTCGCGGTCATCGGCGGCGGACTGTCCGGCATCGTGGCGGCCTATGAGCTGATGAAGATGGGGCTCAAGCCCGTCGTCTACGAGGCCGACCAGATCGGCGGACGGCTGCGGACGGTGGGCTTCGACGGGTGCGACCCCTCGCTCACCGCCGAGATGGGCGCCATGCGCTTCCCGCCCTCCTCGACGGCCCTTCAGCACTACATCGACCTGGTGGGTCTTGAGACCCGGCCGTTCCCCAACCCCCTTGCGGAGTGCACGCCTTCGACCGTCGTCGATCTCAAGGGCGAGTCGCACTACGCCGAGACGGTGGAGGACCTGCCGCAGGTCTACCGTGACGTCGCCACCGCCTGGAACGCCTGCCTCGAAGAGGGCGCCGACTTCTCCGACATGAACCAGGCCATGCGCGAGCGCGACGTCCCGCGCATCCGCGAGATCTGGTCCCAGCTGGTCGAGAAGCTCGACAACCAGACCTTCTACGGCTTCCTCTGCGACTCGGAGGCCTTCAAGTCCTTCCGGCACCGCGAGATCTTCGGCCAGGTCGGCTTCGGGACGGGCGGCTGGGACACCGACTTCCCGAACTCCATCCTCGAAATCCTGCGCGTCGTCTACACCGAGGCCGACGACCACCACCGCGGCATCGTCGGCGGCTCCCAGCAACTGCCACTGCGGCTGTGGGAGCGCGAGCCGGAGAAGATCGTGCACTGGCCGTACGGGACCTCGCTGGCCACGCTGCACGACGGCGCCCCGCGCCCGGCGGTGACCCGTCTGAACCGCACGTCCGGCAACCGGATCACCGTGACGGACGCGAACGGAGACATCCGCACCTACCCGGCGGCGATCTTCACCGCCCAGTCCTGGCTGCTGCTCTCGAAGATCGCCTGCGACGACTCGCTCTTCCCGATCGACCACTGGACGGCGATGGAGCGGACCCACTACATGGAGAGCTCGAAGCTCTTCGTGCCGGTCGACCGGCCGTTCTGGCTCGACAAGGACGAGCACACCGGGCGTGACGTGATGTCCATGACGCTCACCGACCGTATGACGCGCGGGACCTACCTCCTGGACGAGGGTCCGGACAAACCCGCCGTCATCTGTCTCTCGTACACCTGGTGCGACGACAGCCTGAAGTGGCTGCCGCTGTCCGCGAACGAGCGGATGGAGGTCATGCTCAAGTCGCTCGGCGAGATCTACCCGAAGGTCGACATCAGGAAGCACGTCATCGGCAACCCGGTGACGGTGTCCTGGGAGAACGAGCCCTACTTCATGGGTGCGTTCAAGGCGAACCTGCCCGGCCACTACCGCTACCAGCGGCGCCTGTTCACGCACTTCATGCAGGACGCGCTGCCCGCGGACAAGCGGAGCATCTTCCTCGCGGGTGACGACATCTCCTGGACCGCCGGCTGGGCCGAGGGCGCCGTACAGACCGCGCTGAACGCCGTCTGGGGCGTCATGCACCAGTTGGGCGGCGCGACCGACCCGACCAACCCCGGGCCCGGCGACGTCTACGACGAGATCGCGCCGGTGGAGCTTCCGGAGGACTGACGTCGCCTGCTGAGTGATCAGTCCCGCATCGGCGTGAGCAGCATCCGCCCGGCGAAGCCCACCGCCGCGTCGAGGCGCTCGGCGAACTCCTCGGCGAGATCGGGGAGTCCACGCAGCGCCCACAGGGCCCGGGCGGCCGACCAGGTGGCCTCGCGGGCCCGGTCGAGGCTCCACGCGCCGAGCAGATGAGTCAGCGGATCGGCGATCTGGAGGAGATCGGGACCCGGCATCAGCTCTTCGCGGATGCGCTCCTCCAGCGCCACGAGGAGATCGCCCACGCGGTCGAACTCGTCCTCCAGCTCGGCCGGTTCGCAGCCGAGCGTACGACAGGCGTCCACGACCGCGAGCGCCAGATCGTGTCCGATGTGCGCATTGATGCCCGCGAGAGCGAACTGCAGCGGACGTACACCGGGATGCCGCCGGAACTGCAGCACGGGCCGCCAGCAGGCGGGCGGATCCCCCTCCTCGGCCACCCTCAGATAGCGCTCCGCGAACCGCACGTCCAGCGTGATCGCGGCGGCGGGGTCCGCGAACTCCCCGGCGTCCAGGCGCCGGTCGACCTCCTCGGTGACGGCGAGGTAGACACGGTTGAACACCGCGATCCCGTCCCGCTCGGGGAGGGTCGCGTCCAGGGCGCGCATCCGGGAGACGACCGCGTCCACGGTGTACACGGGATTGGTGAAGAGTTCCAACAACGCCATGGGGGCAGCGTCCCAGTCCTAGGCTGACCGGAGTGCCGCCGAGCCGGACGCTTCCCCAGAACGGGGGAACACGTCCGTGGCGGGAGTGGGGGGAGCAGTACGTGTCAGGCTCACGTGCCCAGCGAGCGGCCACGCGCAAGGCCGAGCGCAGCCGGGCCGCCCGGCGCGGTGCCATGGTGGCGGCGGCCTCGGTCGTGGTCGCGGTCGGCAGCGTCACGGGAATGATGTCCGCGCTCGGCGACGGGCCCCCGTCAGACGACGCCAAACCCCTGGTGACCCGTGCGCCCAGCCTCCTGCCACTGCCCGCAGTACCGACTCCGACTCCCTCGCCGACCAGGACCTCGGCCGCACCGTCTCCGTCGAAGTCGTCCCCGTCACCGAAGCCGAGTCCGAAGCCCTCCACCAGCAAGGAGAAACCCACGACCGTGGCTGCCTCCGCCGGGCTCTACCGGCACCCCGAGTCCCAGGTTCTCGACTGGGTCGCGGCCCATCCGGGCGACTCCCGGCGCTCGGTGATCGAGTCCCGGATAGCCGACCGCCCGGCCGCGGTCTGGTTCGCCGACTTCACGCCGTCCACCATCACCGCACGGGTCAGGGCGGTCACGTCGGGCGGCGCCGCGCAGGGCCGGGTCCCGGTCGTCGTGGCCTACACGATCCCGGGGCGCGACTGCGGCGGTGCCTCGGAGGGCGGGGCACCCGACCTCGACGCGTACGACGGCTGGATCGACAACTTCGCGGCGGGGCTCGGCTCCCGTGAGGTCATCGTCATCCTGGAGCCCGATTCGATCGCCCAGGCCAACTGCCTCTCCGCGGGCCAACGCGCGGACCGGTTCGCCTCGTTGGCCCGCGCGGGCCGCGTCCTCAAGGCCGCGAACCCCAGGGCCCGCGTGTACTACGACGCCGGCCACTCCGCCTGGAACCAGGCCGCCACCCAGGCCGCGCTCCTCAAACAGGCGGGCGCCGCCTCGGCCGCCTCCTCCGACGGCATCTTCACGAACGTGTCCAATTTCCACCGTACGAGCACGGAGATCACGTACGCCCGAGAGGTGCTGTCCGCTCTCGGCGGCCCCGCGAGCCTGGGCGCCGTCATCGACACCAGCCGGAACGGCAACGGCGCCCCGACCGACGGCGAGTGGTGCGATCCGGCGGGCCGCAGGATCGGACAGGCGCCGACCCTGAACACTGGAGAGGCGCGGATCGACGCCTATCTGTGGGTGAAGCTGCCGGGCGAGTCGGACGGCTGCAAGGGCACTCCGGGGACCTTCTCGCCCTCGTACGCCTACGACTTGGCGACCTGAGAGTCCTCGTCGTAGGACGAGGTGCCCTCGTCGAGCAGCGGCTCCTGTGTCTTGAGGTGAGCCGGAGCCATCGCCCGCAGCGCGTGGTAGCCGATGATCACGACGAGCGTGCCGAGTGCGATGCCGCTCAGCGAGAAGGTGTCCGTGAACGTCAGGGTCACGTTGCCGACGCCGATGATGATGCCCGCGGCGGCCGGCACCAGGTTCAGTGGATTGCGCAGGTCCACCCGGGCGTTGAGCCAGATCTGGGCGCCGAGCAGGCCGATCATGCCGTACAGGATGACGGTGATGCCGCCGAGGACGCCGCCCGGGATCGCCGCCACGATCGCGCCGAACTTGGGGCAGAGGCCGAAGAGGAGGGCGAAGCCCGCGGCGGCCCAGTAGGCGGCCGTCGAGTAGACGCGGGTCGCGGCCATCACGCCGATGTTCTCGGAGTACGTGGTGTTGGGCGGGCCGCCGACAGCGGTGGAGAGCATCGACGCGACGCCGTCCGCGGAGATCGCGGTGCCCAGCTTGTCGTCCAGCGGGTCGCCGGTCATCTCGCCGACCGCCTTGACGTGGCCCGCGTTCTCGGCGACCAGCGCGATGACCACGGGCAGTGCGACGAGGATCGCCGACCACTGGAAGGACGGGCCGTGGAAGGTGGGCAGGCCGATCCAGTCCGCCTTGCCGACGCCGGAGAGGTCGAGCCGCCAGTGGTCGGTGAGCCTGCCGCTCGCGTTCACCGAGTGGATGCGGCCGAAGATCCGGTCGAAGGCCCAGGAGATCCCGTACCCGAAGATGAGGCCCAGGAAGATCGCGATCCGTGACCAGAAACCACGCAGGCAGACGATGGCCAGACCGGTGAACGCCATCACAAGGAGCGCCGTCCACTGGTCCTGGGGCCAGTACGTGGACGCGGTCACCGGCGCCAGGTTGAAGCCGATCAGCATGACGACCGCGCCCGTCACGATCGGCGGCATCGCGGCGTGGATGATCCGCGCGCCGAAACGCTGCACGGCCACGCCCACCAGGAACAGCGCGATGCCCACGACGAACACCGCGCCCGTGACCGTCGCGCTGGTGCCGCCCTGCGCGCGGATCACCGCGGCGACGCCCACGAAGGAGAGCGAGCAGCCGAGGTAACTGGGCACGCGGCCGCGGGTCGCCAGCAGGAAGATGACCGTCGCGACGCCGGACATCATGATCGCGAGGTTCGGGTCCAGGCCCATCAGGACGGGTGCGACGAAGGACGCCCCGAACATGGCCACCACGTGCTGGGCGCCCAGCCCGAACGTGCGCGGCCAGGAGAGTCGTTCGTCGGGGCGGACGACCGCTCCGGGGGCGGGTGTTCGCCCGTCGCCGTGCAGTTTCCAGCGCACACCGAGGTCCATGGTGAGGCTTCACTTTCTCTGTACGTGAATCTGTCCGGACCATTGTCAGGGTTGGCCAGCGGCCCTACGCTCGCACGATCCTACTCATGAACTGCGTTCACATTTCTGATCGGAGTGACTGATGAGTGCAAGCCCTCGACTGGGCGTGCTCCTTGCGGCCGTGGTCACCTTGGCGGCCGTCGTCGTCCCCTCCGCGGTGGCTCAGACCGCGCCGAAGGCGCCGAAGACCGCGGTCCTCGACGGGGCCCGACTGCAGCAGACCAAGGTGCGCCTGGACCGTGGCGATCCCCAACTCCGGGGCACCGTCAAGAACTTGACGGCCCGCGCCGACAACTGGCTGGACCAGGGCCCCTGGACGGTCGTCGACAAGCCGAGACCCGCCCCCGGCGGCGACGTCCACGACTACCTCAGCCAGGCCCCCTACTGGTGGCCCTCCCAGCCCAAGACCGCCGACAACCCCTGGGGTTGCCCCTACGTCCAGCGTGACGGCCAGCGCAACCCCGAGGTCGACACCGGCACGGACCGCCAGGACGTCGAGAAGGTCTTCGACTCGACGTACGACCTCTCCCTCGCCTGGTACTACACCGGCAAGAAGCAGTACGCCGAGAAGGCCGCCGCCGTCCTGCGCACCTGGTTCCTCGCCCCCGGCACCCGGATGAACCCGAACCTGAACCACGGGCAGTTCATCCCCTGCAAGTACGACGGCCGGGCCATCGGCATCATCGACTTCTCGCAGTCCTACACGAGCGTCCTGGACGCCATCGCGATCCTGAACACGGGCGCCCCCGGCTGGTCGAAGACCGACCGCTCCGAAATGCTCGCCTGGAACACCGACTTCCGCGACTGGCTGGCCGACAGCGCCTTCGGCAAGGAGGAGGGCGCCGCCAAGAACAACCACGGCACCTTCTACGACATGCTGCTCGCCGGCCTGGCGTACGCGACCGACGACAAGGACCTCGCGCGCAAGACCGTCCTGGACGCGCGCGCCAAGCGGATCGACCCGCAGATCGCCGCCGACGGCAGCCAGCCCCAGGAGCTCGCCCGCACCCGCAGTTGGCACTACTCGACCTTCGACCTGGTCGCCTACACCCGGCTCGCGGCCATCGGCCGGCACGTCGGCGTGAACCTGTGGTCGTACAAGGGACCGGACGGTCAGAGCCTGTTCAAGGCGGTCGACCATCTGCTGCCCGCCGCGACCGGAGCCGCGCCATGGGCCTACCCGGAGCTGGAGTTCTACCGGTTCGCGGCGAGCGACATCGTGCACGCGGCGGCCGACGCCGGTGACAAGGCCGCGCGCGCCGCGGTCCCGAAGCTCGAAACGCCGCCCGGCGGGGACCTGTGGGCACTGCGTCCCGCCGCCGAGCAGCTGGACTCGATCGCGGGCTGAGCCGACGCCGTACGCAACCCCTGATCAGGGGCTCCTGAGCGGTTGCTTAGGATGGGGTGCCCCCACCGCCCCGTCCGCACGCTCAGGAGCCCCGCCCGTGACCGCCGAAGCCCCGCCCGTCCCCGCTCTCGCGTACGGGCGGCTCATCCCCGTCACCGTCCACTTCGACGACCTCGACGCGCTAGGACTGCTCCACAACGCCCGCTACCCGGTGATGGTCGAGCGCGCCTGGACAGCCTTCTGGAACGAGCGCGGTTTCGGCGGGTTCGAGGGCGACTGGGAGGCGGCGGGCGACTTCTGCAACGCGGTCAAGGAGCTGCGGATCAGCTATGAGGCCCCGGTGAAGCGGCCGGGCGCGTACGCCGTCCACCTCTGGCTGGAGCGGCTCGGCAACACCGGACTGACGTCCGGCTTCCGCTTCTGCTCGGGCGATGGCGCGGTGACGTACGCGCACGGCACGCGGATTATCGTCAGGCTGGACGCCGGGACGCTGCGCCCGACGTCCTGGAGCGACCGGTTCAGGGCCGTGGGCCGGGAACTGCTGCGGCCGGCGGACTGACCTTCGGGCGGTCCCGGTCGCCGGCGCGCAGCACACCCGCGAAGGCGGCGACCCCGCAGGCCAGCACCGTCACCAGGCCGAACGACACCATCAGGCTCGTCGCCTGCGCCAGCGTGCCGATCGCGCTCGGCGCGATCAGACCCGAGGTGTACGTGATGGTGGCGACGCCCGCGATGGCCTGGCTGGGGTTGGGACCGCTGTGGCCCGCCGCCGCGAAGCACAGCGGGACCACGATCGCGATGCCGAGGCCGAGCAGTGCGAAACCGGTCATCGCGACCGCGGGGTGGTCCGCGACGACGATGAGCAGCCCGCCGAGTACGGCCAGGACGCCGCTCACCCGTACGGTGCGTACCGCGCCGAAGCGGTTCACCACCGAGTCGCCCACGAGCCGGGCCACCGCCATGGTCAGCATGAAGCCGGTCGTCGACGCCGCCGCGAGACCCGCCGAACTGCCCAGCTCGTCCTGGAGGTACACCGCCGACCAGTCCAGGCTCGCGCCCTCCGCGAACACCGCGCAGAACCCGACCGCGCCGATCAGCAGCGCCGACCGGGGCGGCAGCGCGAACCGCGGCGGCTCCTCGTCCTCGGTGGCCTGCAGATCGAGCACCCAGCGACAGGCGACCAGTCCGAGGACGGTGAGGGCCACCGCCGCCAAGGAGTGGTGGAGGCGCGCGTCCGTGCCCAGGTGTGCGGCGACGGTGCCCGCCGCCGAGCCGACCAGGGCGCCCGCGCTCCACATGCCGTGCAGGCTGGACATGATCGACTTGTTGAGCCCGCGCTCGACTTCGACGCCGAGTGCGTTCATGGCGACATCGGCCATGCCGGCCGTGGCGCCGAAGGTGAACATCGCCAGGCAGAGGCTGAGCAGGTTCGGTGCCTGTGACGGGAGCAGCAGGGCGAGCGTCCACAGCGCCAGCAGGCCGCGCAGGGCCGTGCGCGAACCGAAACGGTGGCTGATCCGGCCGGCCAGCGGCATCGAGACGGACGCGCCCAAGGCCGTGAAGGCGAGCGCGAATCCCAGCTGGCCGGTGCTGAGCCCCGCATGGTCCTGGATCCACGGCACGCGGGTCGCGAAGGACCCGGTGACCGCGCCGTGCACCGCGAACACGGCGGCCACGGCGTATCGTGCGCGCTTCAACTCGCGCATGTCGTAGACCACTTGACTCATGGTGCCGCTGCCCCTCCCGGACGTCCTCCGCGTACTGCTGACGTAAACTATCAGGAACCCTGCCTGATAAATAGATAATTTACGGCAGGGGAACCGGGCGAGGTCTCCGCGCCCTCACTGATCTGGAAGGATCCCGGCATGCCCGCATCTCCGAGCACCGCCCGGGCCATCAACGACCGGCTCGCCCTGCAGCTCATGCAGCAGGAGGGCCCCTTGACGGCAGGGCAGTTGAAGCAGCTCACCGGACTGTCCCGGCCCAGCGTCGCCGACCTCGTCGAGCGCCTCACCGTCGCCGGGCTGATCGCGGTGGTGGGGGAGTCGGGGGCGCAGCGGCGCGGCCCGAACGCGCGGTTGTACGGGATCGTCGCCGACCGGGCGCACCTGGCCGCCCTCGATGTCCGCACCGAGGGCGTCTCCGTCGTCGTCTCCGACCTCCTCGGCTTCGAACTCGCCCGCGCGTCGGTGCCCATCACGGACGACGCGGGTACCGGGCCCGCCGTCGAGCAGGCGGTCGCGCTGGTGGAGCGCACCGCCAAGGAAGCCGGGGCCGAGCGGCTGCACACCGTCGGCATCGGCGCCCCCGGCCTCATCGACCCCGCCACCGGCGAGCTCCGCGACTCCTCAGGTCTCCCCGAGTGGCACCGCAGGCTGGTCGCCGCCCTCCAGGAACGCCTCCCCGCCGCTCGCGTCCTGGTCGAGAACGAGACCAACCTCGCCGCCCTCGCCGAACAGCGCGACGGCGCCGCCCGCGACCGCGACACGTTCGTTCTGCTGTGGCTCGGCCACGGCACCGGCGCGGCTGTCGTCCTCGACGGCTCTCTCCGCCGCGGTGCCTCCGGTGGTACCGGCGAGATCGGCTTCCTGCCGGTGCCGGGGACCGTGAAGCTGCCGTCGGCGACGGACTGCGAGGGCGGCTTCCACTCCCTCGCGGGGGCGGTGGCGATCGCGGGGCTCGCGGCTGAGTACGGCGTCGTGGCGGAGGGGGCACCGCATGAGCCGTATGCGGCTGCGCTGGTGAGGGAGGCGGTGGGATCGGTCGGGGACGCGCGGGTGGACGTCCGGGTGGGCGCGCGTGGGGGCGCGGCGGTTGCGAGAACCCCCGCCTCCCGTTTCCTCGACGCCCTCGCCGACCGGCTCGCCATCGGCGCGGCCTCCGTCGTCGCCGTGCTCGACCCTGGCTGTGTGGTCCTGGGTGGCGAGGTCGGGCAGGCCGGCGGAGGTGTGCTCGCTTCGCGCGTCGAGGAGCGGCTCGCGCGGATGTCGCCGTTGCCCGTGGAGGTGCGCGCGAGTGCGCTGGGCGGGAGCGCGGTGCTGCGCGGCGCGCTGCTGACCGCGCGCGAGGGCGCTCAGGACGAATTGTTCGCGCCGCCGGGACGGTAGGGATTCGCGCCGCGGGGACGGTAGGGGATTCGCGTCGCCGGGACGGTAGAGGTTTCGCGTCGCCGGGACGGTGGCGGGTTCGCGGCGCCGGGTCGTTAGGACTTTTCGCCTTCTCCGCCCCGAGCTCCGGCGGCGGGGCTCGTCATCACGCCGTCGGCCCGGACGGGCCGGATTGAAGGCCCGGCGGCGGGGCAAGGGCCTCCGTCACCGCCGCCGGGCCGATCGGGGGGCGGATGCGACACGTCGTGAACGCTCAGCCGATGTCGCCGAGCCATGATCGCGACCCTAGGAGGACTAGACCAGTGAGGTCAATAGGTATGGACCAGCCTCGGCCATATGGGGTGGACCGTAGGGTCAAGCATGCGCGGTACCAGCCGAGTTGACCGGTGTTGTGTCCCCTTGCGTCCGTCCAGAAGTCCATCCACACGGCCTGTGAGCCAGCCCACAGTTCTTCGCCCGCATGGCCGTCGATCAGACGTGGCACACTGGCCATGTACCAGAAGCAGCGCACTCCGGGGTCGGTGAAAGTCCGAACCGGCGGTTACAGTCCGCGACCCGGTCGCTTCCAGCGGCCGGTTGACCAGGTGAAATTCCTGGACCGACGGTTAAAGTCCGGATGGGAGGCAGTGCGCGGCGGGCGGGCATTCGTGCGCGCTGCCGTTTGTTTCGACTTGTCCTGACGGGGCGAGTCCCATTCGGCATCGTTCCCGGTGTCGCAGTCCGTTTCATTCTGTCGTCATCGACAGGCCCCGGAGTCCGTGCCCTATGAGGCAGGAGGACCCGGGAAGTGTTCACCGGAATCGTCGAAGAGCTGGGTGAGATCACCGCCGTCGAGAACCTCGGCGACGCCTCACGCTTCCGACTTCGTGGCCCTGTAGTCACCGAAGGTGCGCAGCACGGCGACTCCATTGCCGTCAACGGCGTCTGTCTCACGGTCGTGGAACACGAGGGCGACGAGTTCACCGCCGACGTCATGGCGGAAACCCTGGACCGCTCCAGCCTCGGCGCCCTGTCCGTCGGCTCCCGGGTCAACCTGGAGCGCCCCACCGCTGTGGGCGCGCGTCTCGGCGGGCACATCGTGCAGGGCCATGTCGACGGCACGGGCGCGGTCATCGCGCGCACGCCGTCCGAGAACTGGGAGATCGTGAAGGTCTCGCTCCCCGCGGACCTCTCCCGCTACGTGGTCGAGAAGGGCTCCATCACCGTCGACGGCATCAGCCTGACCGTCGTCGAGGCGGCTTCCGACTACTTCACCGTCAGCCTCATCCCCACCACCCTCGCGCTGACCACGCTCGGCCTCAAGCAGCCCGGCGACCCGGTCAACCTCGAGGTCGACATCATCGCCAAGTACGTGGAGCGCCTCCTCGGCACCAAGGAGGCCGCACGGTGAACTGGCTCAACTCCGAGGCATTCACGCTCTTCGACCAGCACATCAAGTGGTCGGACATGATCGGCAACACGATCGGTCTGATCGCCCTCGCGCTCGGCTGGCGCCGCTCCATATGGACCTGGCCCGCCCAGTTCCTGTCCGGCGTCATCCTCCTCGCCGCCTTCGCCACGGCGCACCTGTCCGGCAGCGCCGGCAAGCAGGTCGTCGTCATGGTCGTCGCCGCGTGGGGCTGGTGGCAGTGGAACCGCGGCAAGGGGCAGGCGCAGGACGGCTCCGTCGCCGTACGGTTCGCCACCTGGCGCGAACGCGCCTACCTGGTGGGCGCCGCCGTGGTCGGCACCCTCGCCGTCGGCAGCCTGTTCACCGCCTTCCCCACACTGTCGTGGGACCCCTGGCCGGACGCGTACATCTTCGTCGGCACGGTCGTCGCCATGTACGCCCAGGCGCGCGGCATGGTCGAGTTCTGGTTCGCCTGGCTGCTGGTCGACCTGGTGGGCGTCCCGCTGAACTTCGCCAACGGTTTCGCCTTCTCCGGTTTCGTCTACGTCCTCTACGGCGCGCTCGTCCTGTGGGGCATGCGCGACTGGTGGCTGCGCTCCCGCAAGGCCGGGCAGCCCGTCCTGGAAGGAGCCCCGGCATGACATCAGCGCCGGTCTGGTACAGCAGGGACAACATCGAGGACTTCGCCCTCGACCCCGTCGAGAAGGCGATCGCCGACATCGCGGCCGGCCGCCCGATCGTGGTCGTCGACGACGAGGACCGGGAGAACGAGGGTGACCTCGTCATCGCCGCCGAGAAGGCGACCCCCGAAATCGTCGCCTTCATGATGAGCGAATGCCGCGGCCTGATCTGCGCCCCCATGGAGGGCGAGGAACTGGACCGGCTCCGGCTCCCGCAGATGGTCGACGACAACACCGAGTCGATGAAAACGGCGTTCACCGTGTCGGTCGACGCGTCCGCCGCGCACGGTGTGACCACCGGCATCTCGGCATCCGACCGTGCCACCACCCTCGCGCTCCTCGCGGACGGCAGCGCCCAGCCGGACGACTTCGTCCGCCCCGGCCACGTCTTCCCGCTGCGCGCCAGGCCCGGCGGAGTCCTGGTCCGCAACGGCCACACCGAGGCGGCCGTCGACCTGGCCCGCCTCGCCGGCCTGCGCCCGGCCGGCGCGATCGTCGAGATCGCGGGGGAGGACGGCCGCATGCTCCGCCTCCCCGAACTGATCCCCTTCGCCCGCAAGCACGGCCTGACGATCATCTCCATCGAGGACCTGATCGCCTACCGCCGCGCCGCCGAGCCCACCGTCCGCCGCGAGGCCAAGACCCAACTGCCCACCGCCTTCGGCGAGTTCACGGCGTACGGCTACCGCTCCACCGTCGACGGAGTCGAGCACGTCGCTCTCGTCCACGGCGAGATCGGCGACGGCGAGGACGTCCTCGTCCGCGTCCACTCCGAGTGCCTCACCGGCGACGTCTTCCACTCGCTGCGCTGCGACTGCGGCCCCCAGCTCCAGACCTCCATGGAGCGCATCCAGGCCGAGGGCCGGGGCATCGTCGTCTACCTGCGCGGCCACGAGGGACGCGGCATCGGCCTGCTGTCCAAGCTGCGCGCGTACGAGCTCCAGGAGCGCGGCAGGGACACCCTCGACGCCAACCTGGAGCTGGGCCTGCCCGCCGACGCCCGCGACTACGGCGCGAGCGCCCAGATCCTCGACGACCTCGGGGTGACGAGCGTCCGCCTGATGACCAACAACCCCGACAAGACCGACGCGCTCGTCCGGCACGGCCTCAAGGTCACCAGCCGGGAGCCGATGCCCGTACAGGCCGGCGAGCACAACCTCCGCTACCTGCGCACCAAGCGGGACCGGATGGGCCACGACCTGCCCTGGCTGGACACGGCCACCGTGTCGGCCTGCGGCAACCAGTAAGAGCACAAGAACAGCACTGAGGAGAGACGTGAGCGGCAAGGGTGCACCTGAACTGTCCGTACGCAACTGCGGCGACCTGCGCGTCGCGGTCATCGCGGCACAGTGGCACGAAAAGGTGATGGACGGTCTCGTCGACGGCGCGCTGCGCGCCCTGCACGAGCTGGGAATCGACGAGCCGACCCTCCTGCGGGTTCCGGGCAGCTTCGAACTCCCGGTCGTCGCGAAGGTCCTCGCGGGCCGCGGATACGACGCCATCGTGGCGCTCGGCGTCGTCATCCGCGGCGGCACTCCCCACTTCGAGTACGTGTGCCAGGGCGTCACCCAGGGCCTCACCCAGGTCTCCATCGACACCGGCGTCCCCATCGGTTTCGGCGTACTGACCTGCGACACCGAGGACCAGGCCCTCGACCGGGCGGGCATCGAGGGCTCCAACGAGGACAAGGGACACGAGGCGGTGACAGCCGCCGTGGCGACCGCGGCCACCCTCCGCTCAGTATCTGAACCGTGGCGTTAGAGACACTATTAAGTGCAATAGGGTGGGCGGCACCATGTCCAATAAGACGTTCGAGGAGCTCTTCACCGAGCTCCAGCACAAGGCCGCCACCGGCGATCCCGCCACTTCGCGCACCGCCGAGCTGGTCGGCAAGGGTGTCCATGCCATCGGCAAGAAGGTCGTCGAAGAGGCCGCCGAAGTATGGATGGCCGCCGAGTACGAGGGCAAGGAAGCCGCCGCCGAGGAGATCTCGCAGCTGCTCTACCACGTCCAGGTGATGATGGTCGCGCGCGGGATCTCCCTCGATGACGTGTACGCCCACCTCTGAGCCGTAGCCCCGCACCCCTGCACGTACGAACTAACAAAGGAAGCCGACCTCATGCTGCGCATCGCCGTCCCCAACAAGGGTTCCCTGTCAGGACCTGCGGCGGCGATGCTGCATGAGGCCGGCTACCAGCAGCGCCGGGAGTCCAAGGAACTGCGGATCGTCGACCCGGAGAACGAGGTCGAGTTCTTCTACCTCCGCCCCCGCGACATCGCGATCTACGTCTCCTCCGGCCGTCTCGACATCGGCGTCACCGGCCGCGACCTGCTCATCGACTCGGGCGCCGGCGCCGAGGAGATCCTTCCGCTCGGCTTCGCCCGCTCCACCTTCCGCTTCGCCAGCAAGCCCGGCACGGCGAACGGCATCGAGGACCTGGCGGGCAAGACCGTCGCCACCTCGTACGAGGGCATCGTCGCCAAGCACCTCGCCGACCACGGCATCGACGCCTCCGTCGTCCACCTCGACGGCGCCGTCGAGACCGCCATCGAACTGGGCGTCGCCGAGGTCATCGCGGACGTGGTCGAGACCGGTACCTCGATGCGCAACGCGGGCCTCGAAGTGTTCGGCGACCCGATCATGAAGTCCGAGGCCGTCGTCATCCGCCGCGTCGGAGCCGACGCCGCCGAGGACGCCGAGCCCAAGGTGCAGCAGTTCCTGCGCCGCCTCCAGGGCGTCCTGGTGGCACGGACGTACGTGATGATGGACTACGACTGCCGCGCCGAGCACCTGGAGAAGGCCGTCGCGCTCACCCCCGGCCTGGAGTCGCCGACCATCTCGCCGCTGCACAACGAGGGCTGGGTCGCCGTCCGCGCGATGGTGCCGGCCAAGGAGGCTCAGCGGATCATGGACGATCTGTACGAGCTCGGTGCGCGGGCCATCCTGACCACGGCCATCCACGCCTGCCGGCTCTGAGGGACCTCACGACCATGTCCGAACTTCCCGCTCTGCCCGTCACATTCCGGCCGTCCCGAACCCGGGCCGTCCTGGTCGGCACCGGTGTGGCGATCCTTGTGGTCCTCACCACAATCGTGATGCTCCTGGAGCAGCTCAACCCGGGCGAAAAACTCAGCTTCATTTTCACCGGGGTCCTGATCTTCGGAGTGCTCCTGATGCTGGCCCGGCCCAAGGTCGTCGCCGACGAGAGCGGCGTCACCGTCGTCAACATCGCCAGCAGCAGGCGCCTGGCCTGGGCGGAGATCCTCCAGGTCAACCTGCGCCCGGGCGACCCCTGGGTGTTCCTCAACCTCAGTGACGGCACCAGCCTGCCCGCGCTCGGCATCCAGCCGGGCATCGCCAAACACCGCGCGATCGAGGACGCTCGCGCCCTTCGAGCCCTCGCCGAAGCCCGCTCCACGGGCCACCCCGAGGAACATCAGGGCTGACTCTCAGCCTTCCACCCTGCCGCACGGGCCCATGTCTTGATTAATCTGTTGGCGGAGGCGTTTTCATCGCGCCTCCGCCACTGATGTACCAGCCGGTATTCAGAGGCCCCCAGCTACCCGAGGAGTGACTCCCTCCAGCGATGGACGGATCGTCCTGTAGTACCTGCGCCGCCCCCTTCCGACATATCGAGGCGGCGGCATGATCATCCCCCTGCTGCTCCTTGGGGCGGCATTCCTGCTCATCCTCGCCAACGGATTCTTCGTCGCGGCGGAGTTCGGCCTGGTCACGGTCGAGAAGCCCGACGCCGAGAAGGCGGCCGCCGAAGGCGACCGACGGGCTGCGACAGTCGTCAACTCGCTAAAGGAGCTGTCCTTCCAGCTCTCCGGAACCCAGCTCGGCATCACCATCACCTCACTCGTCGTCGGCATGCTCGCCGAACCGGCGCTCGCCGAGCTGCTGCACGGACCGTTCACGGCGACCGGTCTGCCCGAGGGCGCCGTGCCCGGCGTCGCCGTGGTGGTCGGCATGCTGCTGGCCGCGGCCGTGCAAATGGTCATCGGCGAACTCGTGCCCAAGAACTGGGCCGTGTCCAAGCCCCTCCAGGTCGCCCGCTTCGTCGCGGGCCCGCAGCACATGTTCGCCCGCACATTCCGTCCGGTGATCGCCGCGCTCAACGCGGTGGCCAACCGGCTCGTACGAGCCCTGGGCGTCGAGCCCACCGAGGAGCTGGCCTCCGCCCGCACCCCCGGCGAACTCATCTCCCTCGCCCGGCACTCCGCGCGGGCCGGCGCCCTGGAGCAGGACACCGCGGATCTCTTCGTACGCACCATGTCGCTGGCCGATCTGACCGCGCAGCACGTCATGACGCCGCGCGTGAAGGTCAGCGCCCTGCAGTCGTCGGCGACCGCCGAGGACGTAGTCAACCTCACCCGGGCCACCGGTCTGTCCCGCTTCCCCGTCTACCGGGAGCGGATCGACGAGATCGTCGGCATGGTCCATCTCAAGGACGCCCTCGCGGTGCCCTCGCGCGACCGGCTGCGTACCCCCGTCGGCCGGATCGCCCAGGCGCCGCTGCTCGTCCCGGAGACGCTGCCGGTGCGGCCGCTCCTGGAGCAGTTGCGCAGCGAGCAGCCGATCGCCGTGGTCGTCGACGAGTACGGCGGTACGGCGGGCGTCGTCACCCTGGAGGACATCGTCGAGGAACTCGTCGGCGAGGTCCGTGACGAGCACGACGGACAGGATCTGCCCGAACTCGCGGCGGCGCCGCCCGAGGACGGGAAGCCCGCGTGGGAGGCCGACGGCAGCTGCCGGGTCGACATCCTGCAGCGCATAGGCCTCGACGTGCCCGAGGGCCCGTACGAGACCGTGGCGGGCCTCGTCGCCGATCTGCTCGGCCGCATCCCGGCCGCCGGTGACAGCGCCGAACTGCCGGGCTGGCGGCTGCTGGTGCGCCAGGTCGGGCACTACCGCGCCGAACGCGTCCGTCTCGTGCGGACCGTGCCCGTCGCGGAGGCCGTCCGATGAGCGTGCTCCAACTCCTCTTCGCCGCCCTGCTGGTGCTCGCCAACGGCTTCTTCGTCGGCGCCGAGTTCGCACTCGTCTCCGTACGGCGCAGTCAGATCGAACCGCTGGGGACCGCGAGGGCGCGACAGGTGCTGTACGGCCTGGAGCGACTGCCCCAGATGATGGCCGCGGCCCAGTTCGGCATCACCATCTGCTCGTTGACGCTCGGCGCGGTCGCCGAGCCGACCGTCGCACAGCTCCTTGAGCCGCTCTTCGAGGCGGTCCACATGCCGCACGGCGTGATCCACCCACTCGGGTACGTCATCGCGCTCGCCTCGGTCGTCTTCTTCCACCTCGTCATCGGCGAGATGGTGCCGAAGAACCTGGCGATGGCCGCGCCCGAGAAGACGGCTCTGTGGCTCAGCCCGGGACTGGTCGCGTTCGCGCGCCTGTGCCGGCCGGTCACCGTCGGCCTCGGGGCCTGCGCACGGGTGATCCTCAAGCTGTTCCGCGTGGAGCCCAGGGACGAGGTCGAGGCGGTCTTCACCAGTGAACAGCTCAACCGCCTGGTCGAGGACTCCGGACAGGCGGGCCTGCTGGACCCCGAGGAGCAGGAGCGCCTCGAGGACGCCCTGGAACTGGGCTCCCGCCCGGTCACGGACGTCCTCCTCGACTCCGGCTCCCTGGTGACCGTGGGCCCCTCGGTCACCCCTGGCCAGGTCGTCGCGCTCACCGCCCGCACCGGGTACTCCCGTTTCCCGGTGGTCGCGGAGAACGGCGCCTTCATGGGCTACCTGCATGTGAAGGACGTACTGGACCTGGAGGAGTCGGACCGGGCGGTGCCCCAGCAGAACTGGCACCACATGACGACCCTGCGGGCCGAACTCCCCCTGGACGACGCCCTCACCGTGATGCGCCGCGCGGCGACGCACCTCGCCCAGGTCGCCGACGCGTCCGGCAAGGTCGTCGGCCTGGTCGCGCTGGAAGACGTACTGGAGCTCCTTGTCGGCGAGGTACGGGACCCGGCGCACCGGGAAGTTCCGGCAGCGGCGGTACGGGTCTCGGAACCCCGAGCGAGCGAGGCCCCGGAGGAGGCACAGGCACTGGCGAGCTGAGCACCGGGTTTGTCGCGCAGTTCCCCGCGCCCCCTCAGGGGCCCGGGAACTGCGCGAAGAGGGTCTGGGGGCGGAGCCCCCAGGAACGGGAAGGGTGGGGGCGGGGGGCGAAAAACTGCCCGAAGCTCCCGCCCCCACTCACATCGCCGCCGGATCCTGCGGCCCCCGCCCCGACAGCACCTCGCCGTACGCCTGCATCAGATCCGGCAGCCGCAGTGTCGACAAGTCGTCGCGCGACAGCACTCCGGGATATCCGGAGAGCCGCAGATCGCGATAGGCGCAGCTCTTCTCGTACAGCGTCCGAAGGAACCGCCCGTTGCCCAGCTCATCGATCCACCCCTGGTCGACGACGTGCCCGGCGATCGACCGCAGCTCGTCCAACGCCTCCGCGTCCCACACGTCACCGTTCTCGGCGGCCAGCACCGCGCCGATGGAGGTGAGTTCCAGCGGCCGGTAGGACGGAAAGTCGACGCGCGTGGTGAAGCGCGAGGAGAGGCCCGGGTTGGCGGTCAGTAGGCGGTCCATGCCCTCCGGATAGCCGGCGAGTATGACGACCAGGTGGTCGCGGTTGTCCTCGGCCCGCTTCAGGAGCACCTGGAGGGCCTCGTCGCCGTACGCGTCGCCCTTCCCGTAACCGGAGTTGGAGAGCGAGTACGCCTCGTCCACGAAGAGGACACCGCCGATGGCCGAGTCGATCAACTCGTTGGCCTTCACGGCTGTCTGGCCGAGGTACTCGCCGACCAGATCTGCCCGCTGTGCCTCCACCAGATGGTCGCCGCCGAGCAGCCCGAGAGCGTAGAAGACCCGGCCGAGGATGCGGGCCACCGTGGTCTTCCCGGTGCCGGAGGGGCCGGAGAAGACGAAGTGCCGCTTGGGCGGCTGCACCGGGAGGCCCTGCCCGGCGCGCAGCCTCGCCATGTTCAACTGCGCGGACAGCGCCTTCACTTGGCGCTTCACGGGCTCCAGGCCCACCATCCGCTCCAGTTCGGCGAGCGCCTCGTCGAGTAAAGCGGGGTCGGTCGGCCCCGGCGGCAGCGGCTGCACCGGCAGCACTGCCTTCTCGCGCACCGCGTCGGTCTCCGGCGGCAGTGCGCCCGGCGGCACGAAGCCGGGCTCCGAGAGCTTCAGATCCCGCCCATCGTTGCCGAAGAGCGGATCGATACCGTCGGGCCCCTCCATCATGTCCTGCCCGACCCCGGCGAGAGTGATCGCCGCGAGGTCGCTGACCTCGTCGTACCCGTCGCCCTCCGAGATCGCCGCGAGCCGCGCCGAAGTGTCCATGAAGGCGGGGTCGACCCGGTGCACCGCCCGGTAGAGCGGCAGGGCGGCGGCGGAGCGCCCGGTGCCCTCGTGCGCCCGCGCCAGCCAGTACCGCAGCTCCTTGCGCTGCGGCTGCTCGCTGCGACAGCGCATCAGCGCGGAGGACAGGAGCGGCTCGGCCTGCCCGAACATCTCCAGACGCACCCGGGCCATGCCGCCGAAGAGACCGGCCTCGATGCCCAGCATCGGATCGTGGATCAGCGGATCCGTGTGCCGGACCAACTGCTCCCAGTCCTTGACCAGATAGGCGCGGCAGGCGTGCAGGAAGCGCACCTGCGGGTCGGTGTCCACCGGCGGCAGACCCGCCAACGCCCGGTCCAGCTCGGGGACATGGCGGCCGTCCAGCCAGTGGGAGGCGTGCGCGAGCAGCAGGTCCCGCGGGCTTTCAAGGACCGGCTGCACCCACCAGCCCAGCCAGTACCAGGAGTTGAGCGTGCGGCGATGGCGGGTGCGCTGCTCCCCGAAGCGTTCCCGGTGCCGGAACATCCTCAGCAGTGCGGTCGTCGTGTCCACCCGCAGCGCGTGTAGTCCGAGCCAGCCGTCCGCCATGCCCGGATCCATCCGTACCGCGATACGGAATTCCTCTTCCGCCTGCGGATAGGCGCCCATCGTGTAGGCGTCCACCCCCCGCAGCCAGGCGAGGTCGGCCGGGGCCTCCGGGCCCTGCGTGCCGAAGTCCATCCCGTCCCCCCACAAACCGTGCCCCCGATGGTCCTCCGCCGGGCCGGTGCCCGTCGGCAGCCTTGGTCGAACCGCTGTGCCGCGGACGGGAGTTGCACTGGTGCGCAGAGCAGCCGTCCGAATATCGCACCGAGAGGCATCGTACCTGCGAGGGAGTGCCGGGCCGAGGGTGCAGCACACCCCGTTCCACGAGGTGGAAGCAGATGGGGCGCACTCGGTCTGGTGACCGAGGGTGAGCGAATCACGCCTCGCAGCGTCCGGAAAACACGTCCGGGGCAGAACGAAGCCCCCGATCACGGGGGAACAACCGGGGGCTTCGCGTCTGCGGGGCGGCCTCGAACGGCCGCACATTCAGAACGTAAGACCTGTACGGCCCCCCGGTCAAGCCGAGTTGAAGCACTGAAGGAAGTTCTCGGGCAAGGGTCTTCACAAGTTCAGCACACTGCGGATGGTCCGTCACCGTGAGTGAGGTCCTGGTCCGGTCCAGGAACCCCTGCGGGCCCCGGAAGCACCTCGTATCCCTCGGAACACTGCCGCACCAGAAGATCGGCGAAGGGCCTTGAGGGGTCCTCCGCGAAGTGCCGGCGCTCGGCGGAGACCCACTCGGCCCAGAACTCGCCCTGCGCCTCGCCGTCCCGCCGCCGCCCACGCGTCCAGGCATCCTCCTGCGGCAACTCCATCCACAGCAGCCGCGCGAGAAACGGCCGCAGTGCGCGGCGGCCCGCACCGACGCCCTCCAGGAGGACCACGGGAGCGGGCGGCAGCTCACGGACCGGCCCGAAGGCCCGGGTGGTCCAGTCGTACGGGGCGTAACGCGCCGTCTCGCCGTGCCGCAGCGGCTCGATCACCTGGCGCAGCAGCCGCCCGGTCCAGTCGAAGAGCTCCTCGTGCGTCGCGATGTCGTCGAGGTGCAGAACGGGTGCGCCGCCCAGTTCCGCGGCCAGCTGCCCGGCGAAGGTGCTCTTTCCGGAGCCGGCGTGCCCGTCGACGCCGACCAGGCGGACCGGGCCGCAGGAGGGCGGCAGCCGGTGCAGATGTGGGACGAGGTGGTGAATGGGAGTTCCTGGGAGGGCTGGTAACGGGTGTCTTATCAGGGTATTCCTGAGAAAAAACTCTATACCGGGCCACTTCCCGCGTCCGGGCTGCCGCGTTCCTGGTCATGCCAAGGGTCAGGACCAATATTGGTGGGCGCCGCGAGGTCGAAATTGCTGGCAGAAGCCGGGGGAGGCATCCATAGTTGGCGCACACCCGCGCATTGGACCTGCCCGTTTCGGATCGGACACCCGGGGGTCACCCACCCATGCCCAGAGCTGAACAGCCGTCCCGCAGAACCGTCCTGACCGCGGCAGTGGTCGCGGCCGCGGCGGGCGCCGTGAGTCCGGCGGTCGCCGCGGACTCGCCCGAGCACCCGGCGAAAGCCCGCTCGAAAGCGTCGTCGGCAGTCCCGTCGAAAGCGCCGTCCGGCCTCGTGGACAACCGCGCCTGGGTCTCCTACGCCGACTGGCGTGGCGGCACGGTCAAGGGCGCGCGGGCCGTGCCCGGCGTCCGTCCCGGCCTGATGATCGCGACCTCGGCCGGCACCAGGACGTACACCGACCCGCACACCAACAAAACCGCCCTGTGGGAGTACGCGACCTGGACCTCCACTGTCCACAAGCTCGCGGTCCCCGCCACCGAGGCCGTCGCCTCCTGGAACGCCGACACCCCGGCCGGGACCTGGCTCCAGGTCGAGCTGACGGGCACGTACTCGGACGGCACCGACACCCCCTGGTACGTGCTGGGCCGCTGGGCGGCCGGCGACCAGGACATCAAGCGGACCTCCGTCGACGACCAGAGCGACGGAAAGAGCAGCATCTGGACCGACACTTTCTCCATCGACGACGCGGCCTCGGGCCTGCGCCTGGTCTCGTACCGGCTGCGACTGACGCTGTACCGCACCCCGGGCACCAAGGTCACGCCCACGGTGTGGCGCCTTGGTGTGATGGGCTCCGACGTCCCGGACCGGTTCACCGTCCCGGCCTCCACACCCGGTCTCGCCCAGGAGCTGAAGGTCCCGCGCTACTCGCAGGAGACCCACGCGGGCCAGTACCCCCAGTACGACAACGGCGGCGAGGCCTGGTGCAGCCCCACCTCCTCGCAGATGATCGTCGAGTACTGGGGACGCAAGCCGACTGCGGACCAACTGGCCTGGGTGGACCCGGACTTCACGGACCCACAGGTGTGCCACGCGGCCCGCTACACGTACGACTACCAGTACGCCGGCTGCGGCAACTGGCCCTTCAACTCCGCGTACGCGGCGACGTACAAGGACCTCCAGGGTGTGGTGACCCGGCTCGGTTCGCTCACCGAGCTGGAGACGCTGATCGCCGCCGGTATCCCGGCCATAACATCCCAGTCGTTCCTCAAGTCCGAGCTGACGGGGGCGGGTTACGGGACCTCCGGCCACCTCATGACCGTCATCGGATTCACCGCCGACGGTGACGTGATCGCCAACGACCCGGCGTCGCCCAGCAACAGCGCGGTGCGCCGCGTCTACCAGCGGCGCGAGTTCGAGAACATCTGGCTGCGCACGAAGCGGTACAACGCCGCCGGGAACGTCGCCTCGGGGACCGGTGGCGTCTGTTACCTGTACTTCCCGGCCCACCCGTCGGCGCGGCAGCTCGCGGCGCTCGCGGCGGTGGGCGTCCGCTGAGGAGACGGGCGGCCCCTCACCCCCGTGAAGGGGCCGCCCGTCGGTTCAGCCCTGGACCGGATTGACCATCCAGTCGGGGTGGCCCGGCATCGGCGGCGTCTTCGCGCCGTACAGCCACGGGTGCAGGAAGCCGTCGAGATCCTCGCCCGCGACCTTCGACGCCAGATCGACGAAGTCCTGCGTACTCGCCGTCTTTCCGCGGTACTTGGTGACCCAGGCGCGCTCGATCTTCCCGAACGTCTCCTGGCCGACCTGCTCGCGCAGCGCGTACAGGACGAGCGTCGAGCCGTCGTACCGCATCCGCTTGAAGAGGTTCGGCTCGGTCGGTTCGGCGGGGGCCCCGTAGTCGTGGCGCCACTGGTCGTGGTTCTCGTAGGCCGTCTTCATGGTCGCCTCGAAGCTGTCGCCGCCGTGCGCCTGCGAGTACAGCCGCTCGTAGAACCGGGCGTGGCCCTCGCTCAGCCACAGGTCGGACCACGTCTTCATGCCCACGCTGTCGCCGGTCCACTGGTGGGCGAGCTCGTGCACCAGGTTCCGCTCGGCGCTCACCCGGTCGCCGAGCAGGTCGGCCTTCGGGATCAGGGAGAGCGTCTGTGTCTCCAGGGCGACGGCCAGGTCGGTGTCCCCGACGAGGAGGCCGTACCGGTTGAAGGGGTAGGGGCCGAGCTGCTCCTCCAGCCAGGCGATGTGCTCGGCGGTGAGCTTGCGGTACTGCTCGGTCGGCGCGACCAGGTCGTCCGGGACCACATCGCGGATCGGCAGCCCGTGCGGGCCGGTGCTGTCGACGAAGGTGAACTTGCCGATCGCCAGCTGCGCGAGTTGCGCCGCCACCGGCTGTTCGGAGTCGTACGTCCACCGCACGCGTCCGTCGGCCTGCTCGGTGCGGTCGGTGAGCTTGCCGTTGGCGACGGCCGACAGACCCGCGGGGGTCGTGATGTGGAAGGTGATCGGTGCCCGCCGGCTCGGGTGGTCGTTCGACGGGAAGATCATCTTGGCGCCGTTGGGCTGTGGGTAGAGCACCATACCGTCGGGCGTCGGGATCCAGCCGTAGTCCTCGATGGCGTCGTCACGATGGCGGATCTGGGTCGGGTCGGCGGTGTAGGTGACCTTGACGGTGAAGGCTTTGCCCCGGGCGAGGGCGTTCGCGGGAGTGATCACCAGCTCGTCGCCGTCGCGCACGGCGGCCGCGGCCCGCCCGTTCACGGTCACCGTGTGCAGGGTGTTGCCGGCGAAGTCCAGGTTGAAGCGGGACAGGGCCTGCGTCGCGGTGGCCTTGATCGTCGTCGAGGCCTCGAAGGGCGTCTTCGGCGCCTGCCAGTCGAAGTCAAGGGTGTAGCGGTTCACCTCGTAGCCGCCGTTGCCGTCGAGCGGGAAGATCGGGTCGCCGAGCCCTGCCGCACCGGGCGACGCGGCACCGGAGCCGACGGAAGCGGCTTGGGAGACCGGACCCGTCAGGGCGGCAGCCACGGTGATCGCGGTCGCGAGGGCGAGGCGGGCGCTGCGGCGGGGCGTCCGGAACGTGCTCATCTAGGGCCTTTCGGTTGGCTGACCACTTGCCTGTGATGAGACGCACACCCTGTTCGCACCGTTGTGGGAAGCAGAGGCATTCGAAGCTGATCGAAGTGTCGGGCGGCCGGGCGTGACCAAGGTCTCCACCACTGAAACCCTTTCCGGTGGCAAAGTTGGTCGAGTCGGTGGGGAGCCGGCGGGAGGCGGGGGAGTCCACCGCACCACTACGTCTGCGAGCTGCCATGACCGCGACCTCTGCCACCGCCACCGCCACCGCTGTCCGCGCCCGCACGGGCGGCCCCAAGGACGACGGACCCAGGATCCTGGAGCACGTCGCGGGCTGGACCTTCGTCGTGGTGCTGGCCATGCTCGTCACTCAGCTGGGCCTGCTGTGAGCTGACCCCGGGCGGCGCCTCCGGCGGACGCCTGTGCGGTCGATGAGACTCGAACGAGCAGGTGGTGCCGGTCTGCCATACTGCGGATGTCCCGCCGGCAGCCGGAGACCAGGACCGAAATTGAATAGCAGTCAACAGCACGGCGTCGAGCGCCCACGGGCTCGCGGTACCGATCGCTCACTGGCGCGCCGCGCCGAACTCATCGTCATCGGACGGAAGTTGTTCGCCGACACGTCCTACGACGCGCTGTCGATGGACGACATCGCGCGACACGCGCATGTCGCCAAGGGGCTGATCTACTACTACTTCAAGTCCAAGCGCGGCTATTACCTCGCCATCATCGAGGACTCGGTCACCGAACTGGTCTCCCGGGCGGCGAGCGGCCTCGAACTCCCCCCGGCGCAACGGGTGCACCGCACCATCGACGGCTATCTGCGCTATGCCGAGCACAACCAGTCCGCGTACCGCACGATCATCAGTGGCGGTGTCGGCTTCGACGCCGAGGTGCACGCCATCCGGGACGGCGTACGCGAGGTCATCGTCGAGACCATCGCCGAAGGGGCGTACGGGCGGCGCAAGGTCGCCCCGCTGCCGAGGATGGCCCTGCTCGGCTGGCTCTGCGGCGTCGAGGGGGCGACCCTCGACTGGATCGGCCACCAGGACCAGGTGCTGCCGCGCGACACCATGCGCGAGCTGCTGGTGAAGATGCTGGGCGGCGCCATGCGTGCGGTCGAGGAGCTGGACCCCTCGTACGTGGCCCCGGCGCCCGCACGCCGGGACGCATGAGGGCCCCGGCGCCCGCCGCACGGACACATGAGGAAGGGGCGGGGGCCGCCGGACCCCCGCCCCGAGTGACTTACCAGTGGGGCTAGTTGATCGACTTGATCAGTTCGCCGTTCGTGGTGTCACCGCTCAGCTCCCAGAAGAACGTGCCTCCCAGGCCCTGGGCGTTCTTGTACGTCATCTTGGTCGCGATGGTCGCCGGGGTGTCGTAACTCCACCAGTTGGTACCGCACTTGGCGTACGCCGTGCCCGCGACCGTGCCGGTGGCAGGGCACTTCGTCTTGAGCACCTTGTAGTCCTCGATGCCCGCCTCGTACGTACCCGCCGCCGCGCCGGTCGCCGTGCCGCCCGGTGTCGACTGGGTGACGCCGGTCCAGCCGCGCCCGTAGAAGCCGATGCCAAGGAGCAGCTTCGAGGCCGGGATACCGAGGCCCTTGAGCTTCGCGATCGTCGCGTCGGTGTAGTAGTTGGCCGTCGGTATGCCGGTGTACGAGGTCAGCGGCGAGTGCGGGGCTGTCGGTCCTGTGGTGGCCCAGGCGCCGAAGAAGTCGTACGTCATCGGGTTGTACCAGTCGACGTACTGTGCGGCGCCCGCGTAGTTCGCCGCGTCGATCTTGCCGCCGGTGGTGGCGTCGGCCGTGATCGCCGAGGTGACGAGGTTGCTCGTGCCGAACTTCGCGCGCAGCGCCGCCAACAGGTTCTTGTACGACTCCCTGCCACTGGTGTCACAGGTGTTGCCGCAGGAGTTGGGGTACTCCCAGTCGATGTCGATGCCGTCGAAGACGTCGGCCCACTTGGAGTTCTCGACCAGGTCGTAGCAGGACTGGGCGAACGCGGCCGGGTTCGCGGCGGCCGCACCGAATCCGCCCGACCAGGTCCAACCACCGAAGGACCAGAGGACCTTGAGGTTCGGGTGCAGCTTCTTCAGCTCACGGAGCTGGTTGAAGTTGCCGCGCAGCGTCTGGTCCCAGGTGTCGGCGACGCCGTCCACGGACTCCGCCGCGGTGTACGTCCGGTCGGTCGCGGCGTAGGCGTCACCCATCGCGCACTTGCCGTCGACGACGTTGCCGAAGGAGTAGTTGATGTGGGTGAGCTTGGCCGCCGAGCCGGAGGTCTCGATGTTCTTGACGTAGTACTTCCGGTCGTAGGTGCCCCATTCGGTGAAGTACCCGACGACCTTGGAACCGGCCGCGGCGGCGGTGGCGGTGCCGGCCTGGGCGTCGACCGCGGCGGGGGCGGACTCGGTGGTGGCGGTCGCGGTACCCGCGCCTGCCAGGAGCCCCGCGCCGAGAATGGCGCAACAGGCGGCGGACAGGAGCGCGCGGAAGGGCGCGCGGGGGAGATGCGGTCTGCGCATCGATGTCTCCTCGTGGGGGAGGGGAGCGTGGGGGCGTGGTGCTGGGACCTGCTGAGCACTGTCACACGTACATGTCTGTTTGGCATGAACGCGGTGACGTTGGAGGAACCCTAGGAGGACTAGACCAGTTCGGTCAATGGTTCGGACCAATTTCCCTTTCTTTTAGTAAGCGGTCGTTAACTGGTGACTCGATGCCTCCGATCGGGCATGCTTACAGCGCCACCGCCGCTGATCAGCCGGTTCCGTAACCCGGGACGGCAGCATCGGCTGAGGCCAGTGAGACCCGGCGGGAGTCACCCCACCCAAGGTGAGCGCCCGCCAGTGCCCAACAGGGAGGAGAGCGTCGCCATGCCCGACCGCGCCCCGCAGCCGGTGGACCGTCAACTGCCCACGGACGAGGCCCGGGAGCTGATCTCGCTCGTCCGCGACATCGCGCAGCGCGAGATCGTCCCGCAGGCGGCCGAACAGGAGGACGCAGGGCACTTCCCGCGCGATGTCTTCCGCCTGCTGTCCGAGTCGGGACTCCTCGGACTGCCGTACGACTCCGAGTACGGCGGCGGCGACCAGCCGTACGAGGTCTACCTCCAGGCCCTCGAAGAGCTCGCCGCGGCCCGCCTCACCATCGGCCTCGGCGTCAGCGTGCACTCCCTCGCCTGCCACGCCCTCGCGAACTACGGCACCAAGGAACAGCAGGCCGAGCACCTGCCCGCGATGCTCACCGGCGGCCTCCTCGGCGCGTACTGCCTCTCCGAACCGTCCTCGGGATCGGACGCCGCGTCACTCCGGACGAAGGCCGTGCGCGACGGTGACCACTGGGTGATCACGGGCACCAAGGCCTGGATCACCCACGGCGGAATCGCCGACTTCTACACCGTGCTCGCGCGCAGCGGCGGCGAGGGTGCCCGCGGCATCACGGCCTTCCTGGTGCCGGGCGATGCCGAGGGGCTGAGCGCCGCGGCGCCCGAGAAGAAGATGGGCATGAAGGGCTCGCCCACCGCGCAGGTCCACTTCGACGGCGTAAGGGTGTCCGACGACCGGCGGATCGGCGAGGAGGGCCAGGGCTTCGCGATCGCCCTGTCCGCGCTCGACTCCGGGCGGCTCGGCATCGCGGCCTGTGCGATCGGCGTGGCCCAGGCGGCCCTTGACGAGGCCCTGGCCTACGCCACCGGCCGGCAGCAGTTCGGGCGGCCGATCTCGGACTTCCAGGGGCTGCGCTTCATGCTCGCGGACATGGCGACGCAGATCGAGGCCGGCCGGGCGCTCTACCTCGCCGCCGCACGCCTGCGCGACGCGGGCCGGCCGTTCTCCAAGCAAGCGGCCATGGCCAAACTGCTGTGCACGGACATCGCGATGAAGGTCACCACGGACGCCGTCCAGGTCCTCGGCGGGTACGGCTACACCGCCGACTTCCCCGTCGAGCGCTATATGCGCGAGGCCAAGGTCCTCCAGATCGTCGAGGGCACCAATCAGATTCAGCGGATGGTCATCGCCCGTCACCTCGCGGGTCCCGAGTCGCGCTGAGCTGCCCGTGGCCGTACATCGCCGAGGGCGACGCCAGTCGTACCCACTCCGGGTCGTGGCGCCCCGGCAGTGTGCGGCCACGATCGGCCCAGGTGCGGATGAGGGCGCGGTAGATGGGGGGATCCGGGAGCGGCGGCGTCTGCTGAACCGGCCGCGGAACCGATTCTGCGGTCGCTTGTGCGACGGGCCTGCGCCGACGTCCGGTCGCTGAATATGTGGGGGTCATACCGGGGCAACGCGTGGGCGGCGGGCAGGTCACCGGCCCTTGGAATCGCCCGTGAGTTCGCGACGGGCCCACGTGAGGGCTTCGTCCGGGTCCCGATATCTGGCCCATGACGTTCATCTGACGTACCGTCAACTGCGCCGCCGGGGGCCGTACCCCTCCGGGCGACGTCAACTGCCGTGCGCCCAGGGAGGCTTGCCGTGCCCGACGACCGCCCCGTTGCCCTCGACGAGTACCCGGTACACCAGGTGCCCCTGTCCATGAGGCATGTCGCGACCGGCGACCGGAACGCCTACGACCGCTGTATCTTCCACGTCTTCGACCACCAGGGGCAGGCGCTCCTGATCGTGGGGCTCGGGGTGTATCCGAACGTCGGGGTGATCGACGCGTACGCCACTCTGCGGGACGGCAACCGCCTGCACGCGGTACGGGCCTCGGACGCGCTCGGCGACGACCGGATGAAACTCGCCGTGGGACCGCTGCGGATCACGGTCGAGGAGCCGTTGCGCCGGCTTCGGCTTCAGCTGGAGGGTGATGGGCTGCGGGGCTCCTCGGCGGGCTCCGGCTCCCTTGTGGGTTCTTCGCCTGGCTCATCGGCCGACGCGGCGCCGGACCCTTCGCCTGGCTCCGCGCCGGTCTCGTCGCCGGTCTCCGTGCCGGGCAATTCGCCGGGTTCCTTGTCGTACGACATCACCTGGACCGCCGACTTCCCGGCCCTCTGGGAGCCGCACCACGTACAGCGCCGCGGCGGCCGGCTCTCGCTGGAAGGGTGCCGCTTCGTGCAGGCGGGCAGCGTCGAGGGGATGATCCGCGTCGGCGGTAAGGAGATACCCGTCCGGGCGGGCGAATGGACCGGCACCCGCGACCGCAGCTGGGGTGTCCGGCCCCTCCCGGGCGAGGAGGGCGGGCGCCTGGCCGAGGAGAACCCGACCGAGGGGTTCCACTGGGTCTGGTGCCCGGTCCGCTTCGAGGACCGGTTCCTGATGGTCGTCATCCAGGAGGACGCGGACGGGCACCGCACCCTCAACGACGCGACACTCGTACGAGACGGGCACCGCGACCTCCAACTGGGTTGGCCCCAGGCCGACATCACCTACCGACCCGGTACCCGCCACCCCACGTCCGCCGTCGTCCACCTCACACATCCGGCGGACCGCAAGCCGATGGAACTGGGAGTCGAGGTACTCACCTCCTCCCCGCTGGCCGTCGGCGCCGGTTACCCGCCCGCCGACGACTGGCAGCATGGCACCTGGCGCGGCCGTGGCTGGACCGACCGCCGCGTCTACGACCTTTCCGACCCGGCGGCTCATCCCCTGGCCGCGTACGGGGTGATCGACCACGCCGCCCGCTTCACGTTGAACGGGCGGAGCGGGTACGGGATCTTCGAGCACGGCTCCTTCGGCCGCCACGATCCCAGCGGCTTCACCGGATTCGACTCGGTCGCGAGCTGAAGGGAGCGGTGAGATGGCCACGGCACCCCGCCCACGTACGACGACACGTGACCTCCAGGAACTGACCGGCAAGCTGACCGGCTGGCTCGCCGCCCGCCTCCCCGGCGCCAGGGCGGTGAACGTATCCGTCCCCGAGTCCAACGGCCTTTCCAGCGAAACCCTGCTCTTCGACATCGAGCACCCCGAACCGCCCTTGCCCGCCTGCGCGTTGAGGCTGGCGGCGGACCCGGCGGCGTACACGGTCTTCCCCGTCTACGACATGCCCCGGCAGTACCGCACGATGCACCTGGTCGCCGAGCACACCGATCTGCCGGTGCCGCGCGTGCTGTGGCTGGAGGAGGACCCGGGGCCGCTCGGGGCGCCGTTCTTCGTCATGGAACGGGTCGCGGGACGCGTGCCGCCGGACGTCATGCCCTATACGTACGAAGGGAATTGGCTGCACGCGGCGAGCGATGAGGAGCGCGAGCGCCTCGAGGCGGCCTCGATCGGACTTCTGGCGCGGCTGCACGACCAAGTCCCGTTGAAGGAGGCGGAGTTCCTGTCTTCGAGGTCCGCGAGGTCCTCGAAGTCCTCGCGGTCCTCGAAATTCTTGAAGCCCTCGAAGGGTGACCGCAGCCCACTGCACCGGCACGTCGAGGCCCAACGCGGTTACTACGCATGGGTGGTTGAGGGGCTGTCACGCTCGCCCCTCATCGAGAGCGCCTTCGACCGACTCGATGACCTCTGGCCGCGGGACGAGGGTGAGACGGTGCTCAACTGGGGCGACGCGCGCATCGGGAACGTCATCTACGACGGTTTCGAACCCGCCGCCGTCCTCGACTGGGAGATGGCGGCACTGGCTCCGCGCGAGGTCGACCTCGGCTGGGCCGTCTATCTGCACCGCTTCTTCCAGGACCTCACCGTGAGTTTCGGCCAGGCGGGACTGCCCGACTTCCTGCGCCGCGACCGGGTGGAGCGGCGCTATGCCGAACTCACCGGCCACACACCGCGGGACATGGACTTCTACACGCTGTACGCCGCCCTGCGCCACGCGATCGTGATGCTGCGCATCGCCTACCGCCAGGCGCACTTCGGCGAGGTCACCGTCCCCCGGGATCCGGACACACTGATCCTGCACCATGACAGCCTGCGAGCCATGGTGCAGGGCAGCTACTGGAGTTGACCGGGCGTCAGTCGCGCAGCGTGCGAGACGGTCAGGCGGCCAGGCCCCGCATCTCGGGGACCCGCATCGGGCGCGAGCTGGGGCCGCCGACGTGCGAGAACGGCTGGGTCCGCCAGTCGAGTCCCTGAGGGAGCGTCAACAGCAGGGCCGTGTGCTGCTCCTGAGGTTCCGTGGTCTCGTCCGCGGGCTGTGCGTCGTCCGCGGCCCGGCCCGTGCCGGTGCAGACCGTGAGCCCGAACGGGTTCCACGGCGAGGCGCACAGCGCGTGCTCGGGCAGGATTTCCTCGTCCGCCAGGAGCGCGATGGGCTGCGCGCAGTCCGGGCAGATCACCCGGTACATCTCGAAGGTGTCGTACGCGTCGAACTCCTCACCGTCCAGGGCGTCTGATTCGACGCCCTCCGGCTCAGGGTCGACGACCGGCTGCTGCCGCTTGGGTGCGGTACGACCAGGGCGCTTAAGACTCTGCATGGGCTTCTCCCCCTTGGGTGGGCCGACAAGGCGCTGCGACCTCGACCACAGCAAGCACTTCCCGCCCCGTCTCTGCGGTAATCACGAGAACATCACGGACCCGGTTCCGACTATGTGGCGTTCGTCACATGCCGCCCGCAGGTGCCCGGCCCGGTGTGTTTGTTCCCAGGCCGACTTACCAGTCGCACTCTGCCACATCACAAACCGGGTATGACCTGCGCCGCTCAGGTATCCGAGGGGATCAAGGGCCCTGTAGGTTCTGCGCCATGGAGGAGCTGGACCGACAGATCGTGCAGCTGCTCGTCGCGGACGGGCGGATGAGCTACACCGACTTGGGCAAGGCCACGGGCCTGTCCACGTCTGCCGTGCACCAGCGGGTGCGCCGACTGGAGCAACGCGGTGTCATCCGCGGCTATGCGGCGGTCGTGGACCCGGAGTCCGTCGGGTTGCCCCTGACCGCCTTCATCTCGGTCAAACCGTTCGACCCCAGCGCCCCCGACGACATCGCGGAACGCCTCGCCGGCGTCCCCGAGATCGAGGCCTGCCACAGCGTCGCGGGCGACGAGAACTACATCCTCAAGGTACGGGTCTCGACCCCGCACGAACTGGAGGAGCTCCTCGCCAGGCTGCGCAGCCTGGCGGGAGTGTCGACACGGACGACGGTGGTGCTGTCGACGCCGTACGAGGCGCGGCCGCCCCGGATCTGAACCGCCCCCGGCGCGGGGCGGGTGTCGACAGGGGCGAGACTGTTCCCCATGAGTGAGAGCACCGCCTCGTCGGACACCGTGCTGCTGCGCGGTGGAGAAGTCCACAGTCCCGCCGATCCCTTCGCCACCGCGATGGTCGTCGAACGCGGGCAGGTCGCCTGGGTCGGCTCGGAAGGTGCGGCCGACGCCTTCGCGGACGGGGTCGACGAGATCGTGGACCTCGAAGGCGCCCTGGTCACCCCGGCGTTCACCGACGCACACGTGCACACCACCGCCACCGGCCTCGCACTCGCCGGCCTGGACCTGTCCGACGCCCCTTCCCTGGACGCGGCGCTCGCACTCGTACGGGACTTCGCCGCCGCCCGGCCCGCCGACCGGGTCCTCCTCGGACACGGCTGGGACGCGGCCCGTTGGCCCGGCGGGCGCCCTCCGACACGTACCGAACTCGACGAGGCGACCGGCGGACGCCCGCTGTACCTCTCCCGCATCGACGTGCACTCCGCCGTGGTCACCACCGCGCTCCTGAACCTCGTGCCGGGGGTCACCGAACGCACCGGGTATCAGGACGGTCCGCTGACCCGCGATGCTCACCACGCCGTCCGCGGGGCCGCCCTCGGCGCCATCACCGGGGAGCAGCGCGCACAGGCCCAGCGCGCCGCGCTCACCCACGCCGCCTCGCTCGGTATCGGCTCCGTCCACGAGTGCGCGGGCCCGGACATCTCCTCCGAGGACGACTTCACCGGGCTGCTGCGGCTCGCCGCCGAGGAGCCCGGCCCCCGGGTCGTGGGCTACTGGGCCGAACAGGATGTCGACAAGGCGCGGGCCCTGGGCGCGGCCGGCGCCGCCGGTGACCTCTTCGTGGACGGCTCTCTCGGCTCGTACACCGCCTGTCTGCACCAGCCGTACGCCGACGCCGACCACAGCGGCACCGCCTACCTCGACGCGGCAGCCGTCGCCGCCCATGTCGTCGCGTGCACCGAGGCGGGCCTTCAGGCGGGCTTCCACGCCATTGGGGACGCCGCAGTGGCGTCCGTGGTCGAAGGTGTGCGTTCTGCCGCCGAGAAGGTCGGCCTCGCCCGCGTGCGCGGCGCCCGGCACCGCGTCGAGCACGCCGAGATGCTCACTCCGGAGACCATCGCGGGTTTCGCCGAACTCGGGCTCACCGCCTCCGTGCAGCCGGCCTTCGACGCGCTGTGGGGCGGCGAGGACGGCATGTACACCCAGCGCCTGGGCGCCGAGCGAGCCCGCACGCTCAACCCGTTCGCGGCCCTGCTGCGCACCGGCGTGCCGCTCGCCTTCGGCTCCGACAGCCCGGTCACGCCGCTCGACCCCTGGGGCACCCTCCGCGCCGCGGCCTTCCACCGCACGCCCGAGCACCGGGTGTCGGTTCGCGCCGCGTTCACGGCGCATACGCGCGGCGGCTGGCGGGCCGTCGGACGGGACGACGCGGGTGTCCTGGTGCCGGGCGCGCCCGCGGACTACGCCGTGTGGCGCACCGAGGACCTCGTCGTGCAGGCCCCCGACGACCGGGTCGCGCGCTGGTCCACCGACCCTCGCTCCGGCACCCCCGGGCTGCCGGATCTGACCCCCGGCAACGACCTGCCCGTCTGCCTGCGCACCGTGGTGGGCGGTCGGACGGTATTCGTACGGCCTAACGAGTGATGTCCCGGGGTGGCGCGGCTCGGATCACCGCCCGCCGCCCCGTCGCGCGACCTGCGCATCCTCCGCACTGACCAGGCGTTTGAGGGAAAAAGCGCAGGTCAAACGGCTGTTGACAGTTGGCCGCAGGTGGCGGGTAGGTTCGGCCGGGTCCACCACCGGACGTCCGACCGGGGAACCTCCGCGCGGCCTCGAAGCGCCGCTGGGTCAGGGGCGGTGTGCCGCACCGGCGCACCACCACTGGGAGCCAGGCCCAGCACCCACGCAGCGAGAGGCGAAGGAAACGTTCCGACAAGTCGGCAGGTGCGACCCGGGTGGGGCCCGGACGTTCAGTAGACAACGGCTTTTGGTCGACCCGCAGCCAGCGGGTCCCTGGTCGGCCCGAAGGGCGCCGGGCCCCGATCCGCAGCACGCGTGCTGCGCCAGGCGGGTTTTCGTCCCACCCGCCTCCTGGCGAATCGACACCCCCGTACTACCGCCACGGCGTGGCAGTGCAGGTTGCGGCCACTATGGTGGACCTCTGCGTACGTACTCGAAGGGGCAGCAGTGAACGACGGCGACGGGACCCTGGCCGCGGAAGCCCAGGGGAGACAGTTCGGCCCGCTCGGTACGGCCTTGGTGATCATTCCGACCTACAACGAGGCCGAGAACATCAAGAAGATCGTCGGCCGGGTGCGCAACGCCGTGCCCGAGGCGCACGTTCTGGTGGCGGACGACAACAGCCCCGACGGCACGGGCAAACTCGCCGACGAGCTGGCCGTCGAGGACGAGCAGGTCCAGGTGCTGCACCGCAAGGGCAAGGAAGGCCTCGGCGCCGCCTATCTCGCGGGCTTCCGCTGGGGCATGGAGCACGGCTACGGCGTACTGGTGGAGATGGACGCCGACGGCTCCCACCAGCCCGAGGAGCTGCCCCGCCTGCTGACCGCCCTCAAGGGCGCCGACCTCGTGCTCGGCTCGCGCTGGGTGCCGGGCGGGCGGGTCGTGAACTGGCCCAAGTCCCGCGAGTTCATCTCGCGCGGCGGCAGCCTGTACTCCCGCGTCCTGCTCGACGTACCGATCCGCGACGTCACCGGTGGCTACCGGGCCTTCCGCCGCGAGACCCTCGAAGGCCTCGGCCTCACGGAGGTCGCCTCCCAGGGGTACTGCTTCCAGGTCGACCTGGCCCGGCGTGCCGTCAAGGCCGGCTATCACGTCGTCGAGGTCCCGATCACCTTCGTGGAGCGGGAGCTCGGGGACTCCAAGATGAGCAAGGACATCCTGGTGGAGGCCCTGTGGCGGGTCACCACGTGGGGCGTGGGGGAGCGGGTCGGGCGGATCACGGGGCGCAAGTCCCTCTGACGGCGATTCGATCGGAGTACGGCTTCTTGTGCCGCCCCAGCTTTCACATCGACAGGCGTACGGCCTTTCACATCGACAGGCGTACGGCTTCTCGTGTCCGCCCCGGCTTTCACAGGTTCCGTCCTCGGTCCACAGGTGCTGTTGATCGTCCGCTTATCCCGTACTGAGCCGCCTCCAGGCACACTGGGAACATGACGACTGGCGCTCCGACTCCCACGTACCCCGCCCACCCGCGGCGCTCGCGGCTGCGCACCTTCCTGCCCCTCGGCCTCGCCGTGTGGCTGGTGCTGGAGATCTGGCTGCTGACCGTGGTCGCGGGGGCGGCGAGCGGCTTCACGGTCCTGCTGCTGCTGGTCGCGGCCTTCATCCTCGGCTCCGTGATCATCAAGCGGGCCGGGCGCCGTGCCTTCCGCAACCTCAGCGAGACGCTGCAACAGCAGCAGAGCGGGGTGGCTCCCGCGAGCGGGACCGGCAGGAGCGACGGCAACGGCCTGATGATGCTCGGCGGCCTCCTCCTGATGATCCCCGGCCTGATCTCCGACGCCGTCGGTCTCCTCCTCCTGATCCCGCCGGTCCAGAAGGCCCTCAGCCGCTACGCCGAGCGGACGATCGAGCGCAAGATCGCGGCGGCTCCTCCCGGCACGCTGGGCGATGCCTTCCAGCAGGCGCGGATGCGCCAACCCGACGGCAAGGTCGTCCAGGGCGAGGTCATCAGGGACGACGCGGGTCGGCAGGACCAGGGCCCGCGCCCGCCGCTGAACGGCTGAGTGGCTCGCCCTGGGGCTGCGCGCCCCGGGGCCCGCACGCTCCGGGCGTCCGAGCCCGCACGCTCCGGGCGTCAGGGCCCGCATCCTCCGGCCGTCCCCGAAACGCACAAAGCCACGGACCCCGTACCCATCAGGTACGGCGCCCGCGGCTGCGTGCGTTCGTGGTATGCCGCCCAACCCCGGAGGGGGTTACGCGGACTTGCGGCTGTCCCGCGGATGTACCGCGATGTTCATCGCGCCGGAGCGCAGAACCGCCAGACGCTCCTCAAGGACCTCTTCGAGTTCCTCTCGGGTGCGTCGCTCCATCAGCATGTCCCAATGTGTACGCGCGGGCTTGGCCTTCTTTTCCTCAGGGCCGTCGCCGTCCACGAGGAGTGCCTGGGCCCCGCAGACCTTGCACTCCCACTCGGACGGGATCTCCGCCTCGACCGAGAAGGGCATCTCAAAGCGATGTCCCTTCTCGCATGCGTACTCCACGGCCTGGCGCGGGGCCAGGTCGATGCCGCGGTCCGTCTCGTAGCTTGTCACCACGAGGCGCGTGCCGCGAAGAGCTCGCTCACTCATGAATCGTGCCTCCCGGGCTTGTCGCCCACAGGACAGGTTTTGTCGCTGTCGTCGTCATCCGGTCAACGTCCGGTCGGCGGTAAAGATTCCCGTTCCGGGCCATGCGTCGCCGTCGTAGCCGCCCCTTGTTGTACCCACCTGCGCCCGCTTTGTCACATCTGAGAGCAGATGTAACCCGGCGTTTCAGTATCTTGACGCGCAGTAACGGTACGCCTGGCAGGCCAAACGCGTACACTACCGGCCTTTGGCCTCTGGCGCTAAATCCTCTCGGGTACGGGATTCCCCGCGTCGCGTATCGCCTGCCGCACCGGCACCCTCGCGAGCAGCACGAACCCGATGACGAAGAAGGCCACCAGCGAGATGATCGCGTCCCGATAACTTCCCGTCAGCTGGTAGGTGAGCCCGAACAGAAGGGGGCCCAGCCAGCTCATGCCGCGGTCGCTCATCTCGTAGGCGGAGAAGTACTCGGCCTCCTTGCCGCTCGGCACGAGGTGCGAGAACAGGGAGCGCGAAAGCGCCTGGCTGCCGCCCAGGACGAGCCCGATGCCGGCGGCCAGGACGAAGAACCAGACGGGCGCGCCGGCGGGCAGGAAGTACCCGGCGCCGAGCGTCACGGTCCAGGCGACGAGCGAGCCGAGGATCGTACGTTTCGCGCCGTACCTGCGGGCCAGACGGCCCATGCCCAGGGCGCCCCCGACCGCCAGCACCTGCACCAGCAGAATGGCGACGATCAGCGTCGACTGACCGAGACCCAGCTCCTCCGATCCGTAGATCGAGGCCTGTGAGATGACCGTCTGGATGCCGTCGTTGTAGATGAGGTAGGCGAGCAGGAAGGAGAGGGTGAGCGGTTTGCCGCGCATGTCGCGCACGGTGGCCGCCAGTTGCCGCCATCCGTGCGTGGACGTTGTCCCGGCAGGGGCCGTACGGCGGTCGCGCAGGCGCTTGAGCGGTACGAGGGTGAAGGCGCCCCACCAGACACCCGCCGAGGCGAGACAGACGCGCACCGCCGTCGACTCCGAGAGGCCGAAACTGTCGTGGGCCGTGAACAGGATCAGGTTCGCGACCAGGACGAGTGAGCCCGCCCCGTAGCCGAAGGCCCAGCCCCGGGAGGAGACCGCGTCGCGTTCCTCGGGCGGGGCGATCTGTGGCAGGTAGGAGTTGTAGAGGACCATCGACACGGCCAGCGAGGCGTTGGCGATGATCAGCAACAGGCCGCCCAGCAGATAGCGGTCGCCGTCCAGGAAGAACATGCCCGTGGTGGCCGCGGCACCCACATAGGCGGCGGCCGCGAGCAGCGGCTTCTTGCGGCCCGTGCGGTCGGCGGCCGCGCCCGCCATCGGCATCACGAAGATCGACAGGATGACGGATGCCGAGACCGCGTACGCGAAGAAGGAACCGGCACGGATCGGTATCCCCAGGGGATGCACGAAACCGTCCACGTCCGCCGCCGCCTCGGCGACCGACGTCAGATAGGGGCCGAGGAACACGGTGAGCACGCTCGTCGAGTAGACGGAGCACGCCCAGTCGTACATGTACCAGCCGTGTTGCTCGCGCCGCCGCTCGGCGGCCTCGTCGGCCGCCTCCGCCCGCACGGTGTCAGTGCCCACCCGCGCCCCTCGCTTCTCCGTGAACGGACCGCGCGGCAGGGCTCAGACCCAGGTACCCCGGTCCTCCAGGACCCTGCGCAGCGTGTCGATGTGATCGGTCATGATGCCATCGACTCCCAGGTCCAGGAGCCGGTGCATCCGATCCGCGTCGTTGACCGTCCACACGTGGACCTGCAGCCCGCGCGCGTGGGCGGCACGCAGGAAGCGCCGGTCGACCACCGGCACGCCCGACTGGGACACCGGCACCTGGGCGGCGATCGCCGAGCTGCGCACCGCGGCCGGTATGCCGTACGAGCGCAGCCGTAGCCCCAGGACGCCCCGGGTGCCGTACGAGGTGGCCAGGCGCGGTCCGGCCAGCCGCTGGGCGCGGAAGACGCGCGCCTCGGAGAACGAGCCGACACAGACGCGGTCCCAGGCGTCGGTGCGGCCGATCAGGTTGAGCAGGGGGTGCAGGGCGGGTTCGGCCTTGAGGTCGACGTTCCAGCGCACCTCGGGGAACGTTTCGAGCAGCTCCTCGAAGAGCGGCACCGGTTCCTTGCCCGCCACGCGCGCGTGGCGCACGTCCTCCCACGGGAGGTCCGCGATCCGGCCCGCCCCGTCCGTCACCCGGTCCAGGGTCGAGTCGTGGAAGGCGACGAGCTTGCCGTCCGCCGTCGCGTGTACGTCCGTCTCGATGTAGCGGTACCCCGCCTCCACCGCGCGCCGGAACTGGGCCAGGGTGTTCTCCAGACCGTCCGCCGCCCCACCGCGGTGTGCGAAGGCGATCGGGCCGGGGTGGTCGAGATACGGGTGGCGTATGCGCGTGCTCACCCGGGAAGTATGGCGCGCCCCGGTTGACCGGTGGCAACCACCGTGCTGCCGTCCGGTGCCGTGGGGACGGCGAACACGCGCAGGAAGAACTGGGCGAGCGGGCCGATCGCGACCGCGTACAGCACGGTGCCGACACCGACCGTCCCGCCGAGGGCGAATCCGGTCGCGACGACCGCCACTTCGATGACCGTGCGCATCAGGCGGATCGAGCGGCCGGTGCGCCGGTGCAGACCCGTCATCAGGCCGTCGCGTGGCCCCGGACCGAAACGCGCGGTGATGTAGAGGCCGGTCGCCGCGCCGTTCAGCACGATGCCCGCCACCAGAAGTGGAATTCGTACGGCCAGGGTGTGCGTGTCGGGCAGGAGGGCGAGTGTGCCGTCCATGGCGATACCGACCACGAAGACGTTGGAGACCGTGCCCAGGCCAGGGCGCTGGCGGAGCGGGATCCACAGGAGCAGTACCGCCGCGCCCACGAAGATCGACACCACGCCGATCGTCAGGCCGGTCAGCTCGGCGAGACCCTGGTGCAGCACGTTCCAGGGCTCCAGGCCGAGGCCGGACTCCACGAGCAGGGCCGAGCTCGCGCCGTACAGCGCCAGGCCGGCGTACAGCTGGACGAGCCGGCGCGGGAGCCGCCCGGTCGTGCGGAGTCCGGGTTCCGAGCGGGTGGAGCGCGTGGACAAGAGAAGCCCCCTGTGGTGGTCGTCGTGGCCTGACACATGACACTCTGTGGCTTGAGAAGTCATCGCATCCATGGCCAATTCAGGGAAGGTGGACTGGGAATCATGACGCAGTGGACTTCGGCGGTGGGTGCCGCTCAGCTCGCCCGGCTGCTCAACTCCCAACAGGAGCGCCCCGCCGGGCCCGGCTCCCGGCGCCCGCCCGCCTATCGCGCACTCGCCGACGGCATCCGGCTGCTCGTACTCGAAGGCCGGGTGCCGGTCGCCGCGCGGCTGCCCGCGGAGCGGGAACTCGCGCTGTCGCTGTCCGTCAGCCGTACGACGGTCGCCGCGGCCTATGAGGCGCTGCGCTCCGAAGGGTTCCTGGAGTCCCGCCGTGGAGCGGGCAGCTGGACCGCCGTGCCCGCGGGCAATCCGCTGCCCGCGCGCGGACTTGAGCCGCTGCCGCCCGAGGCCCTGGGGTCCATGATCGACCTCGGCTGCGCGGCGCTGCCCGCACCCGAGCCATGGCTCACCCGGGCCGTCCAGGGCGCTCTGGAGGAACTGCCGCCGTACGCGCACACGCACGGCGACTATCCCGCCGGACTGCCCGCACTGCGCTCGATGCTCGCCGAGCGTTACACCGCGCGCGGCATTCCGACCATGCCCGAACAGATCATGGTGACCACCGGGGCGATGGGGGCGATCGACGCCATCTGTCATCTCTTCGCCGGGCGCGGCGAACGGATCGCCGTCGAGTCGCCCTCGTACGCCAACATCCTTCAGCTGATGCGCGAGGCCGGGGCCCGGCTGGTGCCCGTCGCCATGGCCGAGGGACTCGCCGGGTGGGACATGGACCGCTGGCGGCAGGTCCTGCGTGACTCGGCCCCCCGGCTCGCCTATGTCGTCGCCGACTTCCACAACCCGACGGGCGCCCTTGCCGACGAGGACCGGCGGCGCGTGCTGGTGGACGCGGCCCGGTCCGCGGGGACCGTGCTCGTCGTGGACGAGACGATGAGCGAACTCCAACTGGACTACGACGGGCCGGCCATGCCCCGTCCCGTGTGCAGCTTCGACCCTGCCGGATCCACGGTCATCACCGTCGGATCCGCCAGCAAGGCCTTCTGGGCCGGGATGCGGATCGGATGGGTGCGGGCCGCTCCCGATGTGATCCGCAGCCTGGTCGCCGCGCGCGCCTACGCCGACCTGGGCACGCCCGTACTGGAGCAGCTGGCCGTGAACTGGCTGCTCAGCACCGGAGGCTGGGAGCAGGCGGTGGAGATCCGGCGGACGCAGGCCCGGGAGAACCGGGACGCGCTCGTCGCCGCCGTACGGCGTGAACTGCCCGAGTGGGAGTTCTCCGTGCCGCGGGGCGGGCTCACGTTGTGGGTGCGGACCGGTGGGCTGTCCGGGTCGCGGATCGCCGAGGTGGGGGAGCGAGTCGGGGTCCGCGTGCCGTCCGGGCCACGGTTCGGGGTGGACGGTGCCTTCGAGGGGTATGTGCGGTTGCCGTTCACCGTCGGGGGCGCGGTGGCGGACGAGGCGGCGGTGCGGCTGGCGGCGGCGGCGCGGCTGGTGGAGACGGGCGGTGGCGGGGGGAACGAAGCGCCTCGGACGTTCGTGGCTTAGGGGAGAGTTTTTTCGCCCCCTCCGCCCCTACTCTGCCCGTTCCTGGGGGCTCCGCCCACAGACCTCCGTTCGCCCGAAGGGCTCGTCCTCAAACGCCGGACGGGCTGATCTCTGCCTCCGCCGGGATTGTCCGCTCCGGGAGCAGGTCCAGGACCGCCCGGCGGTGGGTCTCGCTGGTCGCGTCGTCGTAGGGGTCCGGGGTGGCCGGGACCTGGAGGCGCAGGACGGGGCCCGTGCCGAGGCGGGCGTAGCCGCGGCCGGGGGGTACGTCGCGGGTGGGGGTGGTGTGCGGGGGTGCGCCGAGCACCGCTTGCAGCTGGGCGGGGGACGCGGGACCGAGCACCACGCGCGCGCGGGTGTGCTGGCGGACGGCGTCGCTGAGGGAGTCGAGGCTCTCGAAGTGCTCGGCCATGACGACCGTGACACCGGCCGCGCGGCCATGACGCAGCGGGACTTGGAGGAGCGACTGAGGGTCGTTGCGGCCGTCGACGGCGGCGAAGTGCCCCAGGGCGCTCGGGCGGTCGAGCAGGATCCACAGCGGGTGCTTGGTGTCGTCCGGCGCGGACTGGCCCGCCTGCCGGGCGCGGTTCGCGGCGATGAGGCGCCGCTCCGTCTCGTGGGCGGCCCACTCCAGGCTCGCGAGCGCCCCGGCGAGCCCGCACTCGACGGCCAGGACACCCTGGCGGCCGGTAAGGCACGCGTACTCGCCGGTGCCCGCGCCTTCGACGATCACGACATCGCCGTACTGGAGACACTGCAGGGCGATCGAGCGCAGAAGTGTGGTGGTGCCGCTGCCCGGTTCGCCCGCGACCAGCAGATGCGGCTCCGTGGAGCGGACCCCGGTGCGCCAGACGACCGGGGGAACGTCACGCTGTTCCTCGCCGTGCGTGAGAGGGAGCGTGCGCTGGACGTCGGCGGGGTCGGTGAAGCCGAGGACCGTCTCGCCGGGTGCGGTCACGAACCGCTGGGCGGCGATGTCCGTGGGCAGCGGCGGGAGGACGGTGATCTTCAGCTCGTTGCCTTCTTCGTCCCACTCGAAGTGGTACTCGCGGCCACGGCCGGACTTGGCGTGCAGCAGCTGCTCGATCCGGGCGCGGGACTCCGCCTCTCCGTCGGTGAAGTACGCCGGGTAGCGGAGGTGGAGCTGGGACACACGTCCGTCGTCGTCGAAGTCGTACGACGAGAAGGCCTTCTCCCAGTCGCCGCCGTGGGCATAGAGGGGAGCTGGGTCCTCAGCCGCTGAGAAGTACGGGACCAGGGCCTCGTACAGCGACTGGAGGCGCTGGGTCTGCGACTCGTCGGGGCCCGTCGGCGCCGGCGCGACGCGTTCGCGGCCCGACCAGGCTGCCGCCGCCATCAGCGTGATGACGGCGAGCAGCGGTCCGTACGGCACCAGTGCCACGACCAGGACCACCGAGGCCACCAGGAACAGCAGTGGCCCGCGTCGGTCCTTGGGCGTGTCGGCCCACTTGCGCCGTCCGGCAGCTGCCAGCCGGCGCAGTCCACGAGTGATCGTGATCAGCGGGTGGAGGACGTCAGTGGCACTGTCGGCCGCCGTCCGGGCCAGATCCCGGCTTCGGGCGATCTGTGCGCTGCCGTTGCTCAGAATGCGGGGAAGAGGGCGCCGGGCCACTGCTGTCTCCTGATGGTGCGTACGAGAGGGAGGGACGTCAGAACTTGATCCCGCCGAGGAGGCCCGCAAGGCTCTCCCCGCCGGCCTTGATGCTCGGAGCGATCGCCGTGCTCGCCAGGTAGAACCCGAACAGCGCGGCCACAAAGGCATGCGACCCCTTGAGTCCGTCCTTCTTGAAGAAGAGGAAGACGATGATGCCGAGGAGGACGACGCCTGAGATGGACAGAATCATTTGAGCTCTCCTGGTTGGTGGGGACAGTCACCATGAGTTCTTCCAGGATCACAGCATGTATCCATACGATAAAAGGTGCAACTGAGTGAATTTCGGCAGATTTCATCCGAGTGGCGGAGCCGTTCAGGCCGCCTGAAGAGGTCCGTCGAACCCGGGAAATCCGTTGTGATCTTTGCCGCAGAGGGTGCCGGTCATGTGCCGTCGGAGCCAGTACGCTGACGATTCACCCGAACGGTTGCAGTGAGAGGTGGTCCGGCCGATGAGTGAAGCCCCCGACCCGGATGTCGTGGAGCTGGCGACCAAGATCTTCGATCTGGCGCGCCGTGGCGAGACCGAGGCGCTCGTGGCGTACGTCGACGCGGGCGTTCCGGCCAACCTCACCAACGACCGCGGCGACTCGCTCGTGATGCTCGCCGCCTATCACGGCCACGCCGACGCCGTGAGTGCCCTGTTGAAGCGCGGTGCCGAGGCGGACCGCATCAACGACCGGGGGCAGACGCCGCTCGCGGGGGCCGTCTTCAAGGGCGAGGAGGCGGTCATCCGGGCGCTCCTGGACGCCGGCGCCGATCCGGCCGCGGGCACGCCCTCGGCCGTCGACACGGCGCGCATGTTCGGCAAGACCGAGCTGCTCGAGTTGTTCGGTACACGATGACTTCACCGCCCTGAACAGGCGAAACGAAGAAAATGGGGGAGGCGGAGCGGGGCCGCCGGAAATGCGGTCGCGGCGGGAAGAACCGCTGAGTCATCATGACGTCGTGATTCACGGACGTGATGGCTGGGCAGGTGTTGCCGCACCGCGCGGGCCGTGATGCGGCCCGCATGGGCCACCGACGAGAGGCAGAGGAAGATGGTCTACAGCAAGCAAGAGACGGCGGGCGCTCCGACGTGTTGTCACGTGGCCAGGTAATGCAGGATCCCGGTTGCGTCGACGCTTGATGTGAGGCTGTTTCCCATGTTCGATCCGGTCATAGCGCCCAGCGGTACGCTGCTCGGCCTGCTCCAGAGGGGTCGCGGCGACGGCACGCTGCACGCGCTCACCGCACCGCGCGCCGAGGCGCTCGCGGCGCTGAACCACTGTGTGCTGCGCGACCCCCGCCACGACTGGCAGGTGGAGAACCGCTCCCTTTACTACGCCCGTCTCTATCTCGATGCGAGCGGTGAGCTCGACGAGATCGAGCGGCACCTCTTCGACGCCGAGGACGTTCTCGACGACTGCGAGTCGCGCACCGGGCTCGCGCTGGCGGTCCTCGGGCACCTCGCCTCGTACGGCAGGCGGGACGCGCTCGAACTGCTGCGCAGGTACGCCGCCTCCGGCACCAACTGGGCCTGGGCCCTGGACGAGCTGGCCCTGCGCGACGACGACGCGGGCCTGCGGGCCCTTGCCGCACCCGTGCTCGCCCGGTTCCCGGCCGACGCGGAGGGCGAGGCCGCGCTCGCCACCACCGTGCGCGACGCGTTCGAACCACGGCCCTGGCGGCTGTGGGCCGACGACCCGCGCGAATCCATCGGCACGCGTGTGCGTGCCGCCCAGGAACAGGGCTCCTTCGACCGCTGGCAGCGCCAGATGCGACCGGCCGGGCCCCGCCCCGGGTGGAGCGTGCAGGCCGTCTTCGAGTGGGCCGAGCAGGGCATCGAACGCGGAGCCGCGCTGCATGTCCCGGCCGCCCGCTGCCTCAGCGCCGTCGCAGGGCCCGAGGACCGGCCCGAGATCGTCGAGGCCGCCCGTGGTGGCGGCGACGGAGCCCGCTGCACCGCATTGCGCTATCTCGCCGACAGCAATGACCCGGACGCGCTCGACCTGATCGAGGACGCCGCGGCCACCGGTTCGACGGCAGTGGCCGAGGCCGCCGTCGAGGCCTTCGAACGGATGCGGAGCATCGGCGCCGTCGACCGGGCGCGAAGCTGGGCCCACCGGCCCGACGCCCTGGGGGCCGCCGCGGGCCGGATGCTCGCCTGCCGGGGCGGTACGCAGGACAGCGAACTGGTGCTGGGCGCGCTGCGCGAAGCCGTACGGGGCGAGGGCCCCGACGCCCCGACGCTGTGGACCCTCGTCGACGGGGCCGGGCGGCTCGGCATCATCTGCGCCGCACCCGTTCTGCGGCACGTGTACCGCGAGACCGCCTCGTCCCATCTGCGCGGGCGCGCCGCCCGCGCACTCGCCGCCACCGATCCCTCCTTCCCCGCCGGCTTCGCCGTCGAGTGCCTGTGGGACTGCGAGGAGACCACCCGCGAGGTCGCCGCACGCCATGCCGAGACCGGTGACGCACGTGTGGTGGATCAGTTGCGCAGGCTGGCGGCGGATCCGGCCGAGGAGGCGGAAGTGCAGACGGCGGTACGGAGCAGAATCGGGCCGGACATGCCCGCCGTATGAACGTTCGGTGACTCATGAGTCAGTAAGTCGTGGACACGGACTGACCTGGACGGGCGCGGAGTTCAACGCTCATGGGACGTTCCCCGTACGGAAAGATCCACGTTGACGCGGCCACGTCCAGCGGGGCGACAACACGGGTATGCGTGTCGTCATCGTGACCGAATCCTTTCCCCCCGATGTGAACGGCGTGGCCCACTGCGCGCTTCAGACCGCCCGGCACCTCGTCGATCGCGGTCACGTTCCCCTCGTCGTCGCCCCGGCCACCGCCGCCGGGAGCGGGCCCGACGCCACCGCGCCGTGCCCTGTCGTCCGTATCCCCTCCCTTCCGCTCCCGGGCTACCCCCAGGTCCGCGTCGCTCTCCCCAGCCGACGCGTCGCCGCGGCCATCACCGAACACCGCGCGGACATCGTTCACCTGGCCAGCCCCTTCATCCTCGGCGTCCGCGGCATGGCCGCGGCCGCCCGGCTCGGCATTCCCGCCGTAGCCGTCTACCAGACCGACCTCGCCGGATACGCCCGTACGTATGTGGGCGCCGGCGAAGCCACCGCGTGGCGGCGCATCCGCTCCGTGCACGCCGCCGCCGACCGGACCCTCGCCCCCTCCAGCGTTGCCCTGCACGACCTGGAGACACACGGTGTGCCGCGGGTACGGCTGTGGGCGCGTGGCGTGGACACCGACCGCTTCCGTCCCGACCGCCGGGACGAGGAAATGCGCCGGGAGCTGGCGCCGAACGGTGAGCTGATCGTCGGTTACGTCGGCCGGCTCGCCCCCGAGAAGCAGGTCGAACTGCTCTCCGGGGTATGCGGCCTGGACGGCGTGCGTCTCGTGATCGTGGGCGACGGACCGAGCCAGGCCGGCCTCTCCGAGCAGCTGCCCGGAGCGGTCTTCCTCGGGCGTCGCACGGGTGACGAACTCGCCCGGATCTTCGCCTCGCTGGACATCTTCGCGCACACGGGCCCCTTCGAGACCTTCTGCCAGACCGTGCAGGAGGCCATGGCCAGCGGGGTGCCCGTCGTCGCGCCGGCCGCGGGCGGACCGCTCGACCTGGTGGCCCACGGGCGTACCGGGCTGCTGGTGCCGCCGCGCGACGCGGCCGCCGTACGGGACGCGGTGTGGGCCCTGGCCGCCGATCCGGAGCTGCGGGCCGCCTACGGCGCCGCGGGCCGGGACATGGTCGAGGGCCGTACCTGGGCAGCCGTCGGCGATCAGCTCATCGGGCACTACAACGATGTGCTCTCCGCGCGGATGGTGGTGGCGGCATGAGCCTGCGCATCGTACGGCTCGCCAACTTCGTCGCCCCCGCCTCCGGCGGCCTGCGCACCGCGCTGCGCGAGCTGGGCACCGGTTACCGGGCCGCGGGGCACGAGCCGGTGCTCATCGTCCCCGGTGAGCGCGCCACCGACCGTGAGACCGAGCAGGGGCGCGTCATCACGCTGCCCGGGCCGGTGCTGCCCGGCACCGGCGGCTATCGCGTGCTCATGGACAAGCGCCGGGTCGCCCGGCTCCTGGAGTCGCTCGCACCCGACCGCCTGGAGGTCTCCGACCGGACCACCCTGCGCTGGACCGGCGTCTGGGCGCGGCGGGCCCGGGTGCCCGCCGTGATGGTCTCGCACGAGACCGCCGACGGCGTGCTGCGGACCTGGGGGCTCCCCGAGGGAATGGCCCGGCGCACCGCCGACGCCCTCAACGTGCGTACCGCACACACCTATTCGCGTGTCGTGTGCACCACGGAATTCGCCGAGCGCGAGTTCGTCCGGATCGGCGCCCGCAATGTCGTACGCGCCCCGCTGGGCGTCGATCTGGTGGGCCGGGACCCCTCGCTGCGGGATCCCGTGGTTCGCGCCCGCTACGCGCGCGTCGACCAAGCCCTGCTCGTGATGTGCTCCAGGCTGTCCGTCGAGAAGCGGCCGGGAACGGCGCTGGACGGTCTTGAGGCGCTGCTGCGGCGCGGACAGCGTGCGGTCCTCGTCGTCGCCGGGGACGGACCGCTGCGGGCCCGGCTCGAACAGCGTGCCCGGGAGCGGAGGCTGCCCGTCACCTTCCTCGGACACCTCGCGGACCGCGCCGCGCTCGCCGCGCTCCAGGCCTCCGCCGACGTCTGCCTGGCCCCCGGGCCCGCCGAGACGTTCGGGCTCGCCGCCCTGGAGGCGATGGCCTGCGGTACGCCCGTGGTGGCGAGCTCCTTGTCCGCCCTGCCGGAGGTCATCGGGTCCGCCGGGGCCACCGCCGCGGACAACGGGGACTCCTTCGCGGACGCCGTACGGCTGCTGCTGGAGCGTCCCGAGGCTGAGCGCAGGGAGGCCGCACGCACGCGTGCCGAGTGTTTCGGATGGAGCACCGCCGTCGAGGGCTTCCTCGCCGCGCACGACGCGGTGGTCGAGGTGCGGCCGCGCCTGCAGGAGGGCGTGGGATGAGACCGCTTCGTTTCGTGGCCCTCGGGGACTCGCTGACGGAAGGGGTGGGCGACCCCGTCGGCGAAGCGTGGCGGGGGTGGGCCGCACTGCTCGCGCAGGGGCTCGCCCCGGCGGGCGCACCCGTGGAGTTCGTCAACCTGGCGGTCAGCGGCGCCCAGACGCGGGACGTGCTGGAGCGCCAGACGCCCGAGGCGATGGCCCTCGGAACTGACGTGGTCTCCGTCGTCATAGGCGTCAACGACACCCTGCGGTACACCTTCGACATCCACTCCGTGGCCGCGCGGCTCGACAAGGTGTACGCGGCGTTCCGGGCCCAGGGAGCGGTGGTGATGACGGCCTGTCTCCCGGACCCCGGCTACATGCTCGGGCTGCCGGGTGCCTTGGCCCGGCCGCTGGCCCGGCGGCAGCGGGCTGTCAACGCCGTCGTGCACGCACTGTCCGAGCGGCACGGGGCGCTGCATCTGCACGCAGCCGAGGAGGACTGGCTGAAGGACCGCGCGATGTGGAGCGCGGACAAACTGCACCCGGGAGAGCAGGGGCACCGGGCGCTCGCACTCCGGTTCCACGCGCTTCTCGCGGAGCAGGGCATCGCCACCGGTGTCCAGCCCTCCGCCGAGCCCGAGTTCCCGGCGCCCACCCGGTCGGCGAGCCTCTGGTGGCTGGCCACCGCCGGGACCGGGTGGGTCGCCCGGCGGTGCACGGACCTGCTGCCGCAGCTGCTCACCCTCGCCGCCGCCGAAGTTCGCCACAAGGCGCGCGGTACCAGCGCACGCCTCGATCTGAGCGCCTCGCACGCCGTGGTCGCCGCGCTGGCCGCCCTGACGGTGACCGAACACCAGCCGGACCCGGCGTGACGGTTCGGCTTCGCCTCGGGCCGCTTCATCGCTGTCTTACGGCCACGAAGCGGACCGGCGTGCCGGGGACGGCCTGAGCGGCCGCAGGGAGGCCGTCCGGGCGGACGACAGCGATCACCGGGTACCCGCCGGTGGTCGGGTGGTCGGCCAGGAAGACGACCGGTCTCCCGTCGGGCGGTACCTGTACGGCACCCAGGACCATGCCCTCACTGGGGAGTTCGCCGGAAACGGCCCTCTCCAGTGAGGGCCCTTCCGTACGCAGGCCGATGCGGTTGCTCGCAGAGGACACCTGGTAGACGCGGGTGGTCAGCGTGCGCAGGGCCGCCGCCGTGAACCAGTCCTCGCGCGGGCCCGGCGTCACCCGCAGGACCAGCTCGGACGGCGGCGCGGGGTGCGGGACCACGTCCACGCGCGCGCGTGGGGTGTCGGGGCGGCCCATGGGCAGCACCATGCCGTCCGTGAGGGGTGGGGGGCCCAGGCCCGAGAGAAGGTCGGTGGAGCGGCTGCCGAGGACCGGGTCCACGGCGACCCCACCGGAGACGGCCACATAGCTGCGCACTCCCGCGCGCGCGGGACCGACGTCAAGCAGCGCGCCGGCGGGGACGCGTACGGCCGCTCCCCAGGGCGCTGGACGGCCGTCCACGGTGACCGGGCAGGGCGCGCCGGCCACCGCCACGGTGACCGGCGAACGCGGGCGCAGAGCGCACCCGTTGAGCGTTGTCTCCAGGACGGCTGCTTCGGAGGGATTCCCGACGAGCCGGTTGGCCAGCGCCGCCGCGGGCCCGTCGAGGGCGCCGGAGCGCGGTACGCCGAGGTGGGCGTGGCCGGGGCGGCCCTGATCCTGGACGGTGGTCAGGGCCCCGGCACGTACGACGGAGAGGGCCCGGTCCGTCATGAGCGCCTCGTCGGTACGAAACGGACCCGGGTGCCGGGAGCCAACAGCGCGGCCGGCACGCGCGCGTGGTCCCAGAGCACCGCGTCCGTCGTCCCGATCAGCTGCCAGCCGCCCGGCGAGGAACGCGGGTACACGCCGGTGTACGGGCCCGCGAGCGCCACGGAACCCGCCGGAACCGTCGTACGCGGAGTCGCCCGGCGGGGAACGTCGTACGCGGAGGGCAGCCCCGTGAGGTAGCCGAAGCCGGGCGCGAACCCGCAGAAGGCGACGCGGAACTCGGCCGCCGCGTGGATCTCCGGCACCTCGTGCTCGGGCACCCCCCACAGAGCCGCGACATCCGCCAGGTCGGGGCCGTCGTACCGTACGGGGATCTCGATCGCCTGCTCCGCGCGCGCGGGCAGTGCCGGGATGTCCCAGGAGGCGAGGCGGGCCGCCAGGCGCACGGGGTCGTCCAGGCCGTCCAGGAGGACCGTACGGGCCGCGGGGACGATCTCCGTGACCGACAGGGAGCCGTCCGCGCGGCGGCGCAGCAGTTCGGCGTGCAGGGCCTGTGCCTCGTCGCCCGAGGAGACCTCGACGAGCAGGGCACGGTCACCGACCGGCAGTGCCCTCATGCGAACGCCTCCACGCGGACGCCCGAGGACTCGAGCCCGGCGCGGACCCGGCGGGCCATGTCCACCGCGCCCGGGGTGTCCCCGTGCAGGCACAAGGAGCGGGCGCGGACCGCCACGCGCTCCCCGGAGTGCGAGGTCACGACGCCGAAGCGGGCCAGGCCCAGCGAGCGTTCGAGGACGGTGCCGGGGTCCGTGATCACCGCGCCGTCCTGGCTACGCGGCACCAGGGTTCCTTCCTCGGTGTAGGCGCGGTCCGCGAACGCCTCGGTGACGGTGGGCAGTCCCGCCCGCTCGGCCAGCTTCAGGAAGCGGGAGGACGGGAGACCGAGGACGGGCAGGGAGGCGTCCGCGAGCAGTACGCCGTCGACGACCGCCCCCGCCTGCTCCTCGTCATGCACGACGCGGTTGTAGAGCGCGCCGTGCGGCTTCACGTACGACACGCGTGACCCCGCCGCACGCGCGAAGACCTCCAGGGCGCCGATCTGGTACGCCACTTCGGCCGCCAGCTCGTCGGGCGGCACATCCATCGCGCGCCGCCCGAAACCCGCCAGGTCGCGGTAGGAGACCTGGGCGCCGATCCGTACACCGCGCTCGGCCGCCAGCTCGCACACCCGCCGCATGGTGCTCGCGTCCCCGGCGTGGAAACCGCAGGCCACATTGGCGCTGGTGACGACGGACAGCAGCTGTTCGTCGTCCGTCAGGTGCCAGCGGCCGAAGCCCTCGCCCAGGTCGGCGTTGAGATCGATCGGTGTCATGAGGTGCTGTCTCTCCTCTTCAGGCCACGCGGTACTGCTCATCACGAGTGTCCGTGACGAACATCTGGCCGGGTGCGTGGGTGATGGCGAATGGCGGGCGGGACGCCATCACGGCCGCCTGGGGTGTCACTCCGCAGGCCCAGAACACCGGGATGTCGTCCGGTTCGGCGTCCACCCGGTCGCCGAAGTCGGGGTGCGAGAGATCTCCGATGCCCAGCCCGGACGGTTCACCGCAGTGCACCGGACTGCCGTGCACGGCGGGCAGCAGACTGCTCTCCCGGATCGCCGCGGCCAGGTGCTCGGGCGGGACCGGGCGCATCGACACCACCATCGGGCCGTGCAGCCGCCCCGCCGGACGGCACTGGCGGCCCGTCACGTACATGGCGACGTTGCGGCCCTGTTCGAGGTGGCGCATCGGGACACCCGCCTCGCTCAGCGCCCACTCGAAGGTGAAGCTGCACCCGATGAGGAACGAGACCAGGTCGCCGCGCCAGTGACCGACCACGTCCGTCGGCTCGGCCACCAGCTCGCCGTGTTCCCAGACCCGGTAGCGCGGCAGGTCGGTGCGCAGGTCCGCGCCCTCGGCGAGCGGAGTGGTCCAGGAACCGGCGTCGGTGACGTCGAGGACCGGGCAGGGCTTCGGGTTCCGCTGGCAGAACAGCAGCATGTCGTACGCCCAGTCGGCGGGTACCGAGATCAGGTTCGCCTGGGTGTGGCCCGCGGCGACTCCGGCGGTGGGACCCGACACGCCCGAACGGAACCTGGCGCGCGCCTTCTTGGGGGTCCACGCGTGCGCGTGGCTGTCGAGGAGGCTCAACGGGCGGTCCTGGGGAGTGTGGATCACTGGGATCGACGGGATCACAGAGGTCGTGGCAGTCACTGGAGTTCCTTCCCACGGGTCTCGGGGAGCCCGATCAGCGCCAGGGCCGCGAGGGCGTATCCGATCGCGCCGAAGACCAGCGCCCCGCCCACGCCCCAACTGTCGGCCAGGAAGCCGACCGTGGTGGGGAAGACGGCGCCCACGGCGCGCCCGGTGTTGTACGTGAAGCCCTGGCCCGTGCCGCGCACCGCCGTCGGGTACAGCTCGCTGAGGAAGGAGCCGAAGCCGCTGAAAATGGCCGACATACAGAAGCCGAGCGGGAAACCGAGCACAAGGACCAGGGTGTTGGCGCCGCTCGGGATGTTGGCGTACGCCAGGATGCACACCGCCGAGAGGATCGCGAAGAGCAGGATGTTGCGCTTGCGGCCCAGTTTGTCGGTGAGATAGCCGCCGGTGAGGTAGCCGATGAAGGCCCCGGAGATCAGGAACGTGAGGTAACCGCCGGTGCCGACGACGGACAGTCCGCGCTCCGACTTGAGGTAGGTGGGCACCCAGGTGGCCAGCGTGTAGTAGCCGCCCTGGACACCCGTCGACAGCAGGACCGCGAAGAACGTGATGCGCAGAAGGCCGGGACCGTCGGCCGTGGCGGGCTTGAAGATCGCAGTGAACGAGCCCTTCCGGGCGCTCTTCTTGCGCTCGGCGGCCGCCTCCGGAGCGTCCTGCACCCGGCGCCGCACCCAGACGACGAGCAGCGCGGGCAGCGCGCCGGTCCAGAACATCACGCGCCAGGCGAGGTCGTCGCCGAGGAACTGGAAGACCACCGTGTAGACGATCACGGCCAGTCCCCAGCCGACGGCCCAGGAACTCTGGACCGCGCCGAGGGTGCGACCGCGGTGCTTGGGGCTCGCGTACTCGGCGACCAGGATCGCGCCGACCGCCCACTCGCCGCCGAAACCGAGCCCCTGAAGGGCGCGGAAAACCAGCAGAGTCTCGTAGTTGGGCGCGAATCCGCAGGCCACGGTGAACACCGCGTACGTGATCACGGTGATCATCAGGGCCTTGACGCGCCCGATGCGGTCCGCGACCACACCCGCGATGGCGCCGCCGACCGCCGAGACGACCAGCGTGACGGTGGTGAACAGGCCGGTCTGGCCGCTGTCCAGGCCGAAGTACGCCGCCAGCGCGACCATGCTCAGCGGCAGTGTGAAGTAGTCGTACGAGTCGAGGCCGTAGCCGCCGAACGCGCCGGCGAAAGCGCGGCGGCCACGCGGACCGAGAGCGTGCAGCCAGGCGAACGGGCCTTCCTGGGTGGTGAGTTCAGCCGCCTCTGGGCGGTCTTCGGCGGTCAGGGCCTGGGGTGGAGGGGTCGTGCTCATGGGCACCTCGCAATGAGGGACGGAGGGTGCTTGGACTGAGCCGTGCCGTGCGGGAAGCGCGTGGCGCCGTGTTTTCGCGGCCATGCGACTGGCGCCTGACCGACAAGGTAGAGGATCGTTGAACGATCCCTCAATACCCATGTTGTTTCGTTCTTGTATCTGCGATTGAATTCCGGACATGGCAGAGCTGACCGGACTGGCCGACGATCGCGCCCTGCTGGGGCGCACCAGCACCGCGGAGCGGGTCGCGGACATCCTCAGGAGTCGCATCGCCGAGGGGTACTTCCCGCCCGGCACCCGGCTGTCCGAGGACAGCATCGGCGGAGCGCTCGGCGTTTCACGCAACACACTGCGCGAGGCGTTCCGGCTGCTCACGCACGAGCGGCTGCTCATCCACGAGCTCAACCGCGGGGTGTTCGTGCGGGTCCTGACCGTCGAGGACGTCGAGGACATCTACCGCACCCGCACGCTCGTCGAGTGCGCCGTGGTCCGGGGACTCGGTGAGCCGCCGTACGCCGTGGACGGCCTCGCGACAGCCGTGGCGAACGGGCAGCGGGCGGCGCGCGAAGGCGAGTGGACGGGTGTCTCGACGGCCAACATCCACTTCCACCGGGAGCTCGTCGCGCTCGCCGGGAGTGCCCGCACCGACGAGGTGATGCGCAGTGTCTTCGCCGAACTGCGCCTCGCGTTCCACGTGGTGGACGACCCACGGCGGCTGCACGAGCCGTATCTCGCGCGTAACCGCGAGATCCTCCAGACCCTCCAGAAGGGCGACCGGGACGCGGCCGAGCGGCTGCTCGCGGTCTACCTCGACGACTCGCGCAAGGGACTCGTGGCGGTGTACGGGCGGCGGGTTGGCGACGGGGCGCAGGGGGTCGACTGAGCGGCGGAGGCGGGCGGCACGGCGGTTGCTCTGCGTGGTTGTGGCTGTTGTCACGGCGGTTGCTTCAGCGTGGTGGTGGCTGATGTGGCGGCGGTCGCTTCTGCGTCGTTTCGACCGTTGTCAGACCGAGGACCTAGTCTGTGCACCGTGACTTCGCCTGCATCGACGGACAGCGTTCCGCCCCAGCTCAGCGCGGGGCCGCGCCCGGCTCCGGGCCCGGCCGCCGACGAGGGTCTGGCGCGGCGGCTGCGCGCGCTCGCGTGCACCGCGCCGCTGCACGACCTCGACGTACGCAAGGCGAATCTCGCCGGCGAGTACTCGGTCTACGGGATGGCGGAGGTGGCCCTCGCCGCCATCGACCTCGTCACACTGAACATGGACTTCGACACGGGCGCCGACCACGACCAGATAGTGGCCAGGCTCATCCCGCGCATCGCCGCCCAGGCCCCGCAGCGCCCTGTGGCCGAGCACGAGCGCGTCGCCCGCTGGGTCCTGGAGAACCTGATCAACGTCGGCAGCGTCGACCGCGGCTTCCGGGCCGTATACGGCACGTTCGCGCCCGACGGCTCCTATGTACGCCGTGACTACGACTTCAAGCTGATCGAGGAAGTACCCGGTTACGGCGGAAGCGTGTATCTCCGTACGACGGATGAAGCGGTCAACGTGCTCGTCGGCGCCCTCGACACCGACGTCACGAGTGCGCAGATCGCCGCCGAGGTCAAGCTGGAGGTGCTGATCAGCCGCGGCCGGCTCGCCGACGCGCAACTCGCCGCCGAGCAGGCCAGATACCGGACCGTGCAGTTCTCCGAGACGCTCCGCAGGGCGCTCGACGCGACCCGGCGCAATGTGCGAGCCGTGGACTGGCTGCAGACCGTTCCCGACATGATCGCGGAGGCCCTCGACCACGTCGCCGACCGGTATCGCCACGAGAACGCGATCCTCACCAACATCCGCAAGGCCCGTGACGAGTCCGAGGACCCCGAACAGAAGCGGCGTGCCGCCGAGCTGGTCGACATCGTCAAGGACTGCATCCGCAGGCATACGCAATTGCAGTCCCGGCTTCTGGAGGCCGGGCCGCTGTTCCGCGCCGAGCAGGACCGGCAGGCCTTCGCCACGCCCATGACGACCTCGGGGATAGATCTCTACGGGCATCTCGTCGCGCCCCTGCTGCCGCTGCCTGTCGAGCAGGCGCTGCACGTGACGGACGCGTTCTTCGCCCGCGGGACGGGGCTGCGTACGCCGGTGTCGGTGCGGGTCGGGGACCTTGTCGACATCCTGCTGACGCCGCCGATGGAGCGGGAGCATCTGGGGGCGGAGATGCCCGAGCCGGATCTGATCGCCACGCCCGACGACAGTCGGTTCAGCGAGGAGCAGCTCACCAGTGCCATGGAGCTGCTCGACCTTCCCGCCGACGCGCCGCGGCGGTTGTCCGGGCTGCTCGCGGATGCCCGCCGACGGGACCCTGAACTCCCTTACCTGGTCGCTCTGTTGGCCGTGCACGCGGCCAGCCCGCCGGTCGGGACCGCCTATCGGCAGGGTGAGCCCAAGTTGTTGTTCGCGGTGGACGACGGGGTCGAGCTGGATGATCCGGAGTTCGGCGGGGCCGACCTCATTGTGGGGATGGCTCTGCTGGATGCGGCGGGGATGGCAGCCGGCAGGTCGGAGGCGGCGTGAACGGTGGGTCGTCCTTTTGCTGCGGGCCGGCTGTGGCTGGTCGCGCCCACGCGGCGGAGCCGCATGATGTCACGCCCCGCGCCCCTGAAGGGGCGGCTGTCCGCACCCTCGTCTGTCAGATCAAGGAGTCTCAACCGTGACCGAGCCCGTCGAGTGGAGTGAGCCGGAGGCCGTTGCCGTACCGGCGAACGCGCCCGTCACGCCCGCCGACGCCGCCGATGCCGCGCGGCTCGTCGCCTTTGGGCTGCAGCCGAAGTTGCAGCCCGCGCGCGACCAGGAGTACGCGGAGTTGCTACGGCGGTACCGCGAGGATCCGCCGTTCGCGCGGCTCGCGGACGCCGTGGCCGCCGGGCTGGGGCTGGTCGTCCTGGAGGTGTCCGCGCGCGCGGGGATGGCCGTGACCGCCGCTGAGGACTCCGTGTTCGCCGTACGCATGGGCGACTACGCGCGTCGGGCGTCGGCCGACTCGGGAGACCGGTTCCTGCACGGGCTCGCTCATCTCGCCGTCGCCGCCATGTCGTTTCCCCGTCCCGAGGACCTCGCGGACGACGGATACATCGGCCGGGTCTCGGTCAACGGAGTCGACGCGTTCGTACGGCAGGCCTGCCGCCGGCTGGAGGAGCGGGCCGATGAGCAGGGGCAGAACACCGATCCTGCGACGGACACGCCGGGACTGGAGTCGGCCTGGCGGATCTGGGCGCGGCGCAGCTCCACCGGGGCCACCAAGGACGCGCGAAGACTGGCCGGTTCCACCACCGGAATCATCGGCAAGGCCGTCGCGTTCCTCACCGACTCCGGGTTTCTGCAGCGCACCGGGGACGACTCCGGAGGGACCTACCGGACGACGGCCCGCTATCAGCTCCAGGTCCGTGACATGGCCGGAAGTGCCGCCATGGCCGAGCTCCTTGAGCTGGGCATCGTTCCGGTGACCGACGGCACCGCGAGCCTGTTGCCCGCCGAGGACACCGACGACGTGGAGCTGGCGGTCGGCGCCGGACTGCCCTTCCATTCCTGACCGAGCCGCTCGACAACCGAACAAGCCAGTACCGCCCGACCGCCACACCTCCCTTTACGACTACGAGGGTTCGCCGCCATGTACGAGCTGTCCCGAGTCCGCCTCTACTCCATCGGGCCTGCCGGTGCGCGCTATGCCGACACCGTGCTTGACCTGCGAGGAGTGGGTCAGCCGGTGCCCGACCCCGCGCCCACCCAGGCGGAGTTCTTCGAGGAGGAGCCCGTCGGGCCGCCGCGTCGCCCGGCGCCCGCGGGCGTGCTCTTCCTGGAGAACGGCGGCGGGAAGTCGGTGCTGCTCAAGCTGATCTTCTCGGTGATGCTGCCGGGCCACCGGAACACGCTGGGCGGCGCCAGTTCCGGTGTGCTGCGCAAGTTCCTGCTCGCCGACGACTGCGGGCATGTGGCGCTGGAGTGGCAGCACACGCTGACCGGTGAGTGTGTGGTGGTCGGCAAGGTGAGCGAGTGGCGGGGGCGGCAGGTCTCCAACGACCCGCGGAAGTTCGCCGAGGCCTGGTACTCGTTCCGGCCCGGTCCTGGGCTGAGCCTGGACAATCTGCCGGTCGCCGAGGCCACCGCCGTACGGCCGCCCGTGGAGGGCGCGTCCGGGGCACAGGGGCGACGGCGCACCATGAAGGGCTTCCGGGACGCGATCACCGAGGCGGGCAAGGCGTATCCGCACCTCGAAGTGCACTGGGAGGAGATCCACGACCGCTGGATCGAACACCTCGGAGACCTGGGCCTGGACCCCGAACTCTTCCGCTACCAGCGGGAGATGAACGCCGACGAGGGTGAGGCCGCCGGTCTCTTCGCGGTCAAGAAGGACTCCGATTTCACGGACCTGCTGCTGCGTGCGGTCACCGACACCCGGGACACGGACGGACTCGCCGACCTGGTCGGCGGTTTCGGCAACAAGCTGGGGCGGCGCGCCGAACTCATCGCCGAGCGGGAGTTCACCGCCGGGTCCGTGGACCTGCTCGGGCGGATCGTCGAAGCCGCCGAGGCACGGGCACGCGCCCGCGACATCCACGCGGGAGCCGAGCGGCGGACGCGGACACTGGCCAGGCGCCTTTCCGCGCGTGCCGTGCGCGAGCGGGGGCGGGCAGGCGAGCTGGCGCAACGGGTCACCGGCGCCGCACACACCGTCACCGAGGCCGAGAGCGCCCGCTCGGCGAGCGCGCTGATCTCGGCGGAACTGGCTTACCGGCACGCCTCGTTGGCGCTTGCCGGGGCCGAGAAGGCCGCGGCCGCGCAGAAGCGTGAGCTGGCCGACGCACGCACGCTGCACTCCGCCTGGCAGGCCGCCGAGGCCGTGCTGCGCCATCGCTCGGCCGCCGACCGCTCCGCGCGCGTGGCCGCCGCGATCCGCGAGGCCGAGCGGGACGCCGCGCCGGCGCTCGCCGCGCGGGCCAAGGCCGCCGTCGACCTCGTACGGGCCCTGCACCGCGCCGCCGACGGCGCGGATGCGCTCGCCAACGAGGAAGAGGAGCGGTCCGCCGGGCTCCAGGAGGTCGGCGAGAGGGCCCACGCGGACGCGACCGCCGCCGCCACCGGCGCCCAGCGCGCCCGCAGCGAGGTCGGGCACCTGCGTCAGCGCCTGAGCGAGGTCGAGCAGGAGACAGCCGAGGCGGTGCGCGCCGGGTGGCTCGACGACAGCGCCCCCGACGCCGACCCGGCGCGGGCCGCGCTTGCCGCCAGCGACGCCGAGAAGACGGCCGTCGCGGGCTGGGACACCGCCCGGGAGGCCTCGCGGCGCGCCTCGGAGCATGCCCGCGAGGCAGCTTCCGAGGCGTCCCGCGCGGAGCTGGCGGCGGCCCGCGCGGCGGACGCGGCGACGGCGGCGGAGCGGTCGTACGAGGCCGAGCGGGCGACCGCGGAGGGGCTGGCGGGGGAGGAGCGGCTGGCGGAGTTGTTGAGTCTGCCGGGTGCCTTGGGTGGGGTGCGCGGTGGAGTGCCGGTCCCCAGGGCGGGGGCGGAGGGTTCCTCAGGACGCGGGGCGGCGGGCAGCGTTGCCGACAGTGCCGGCGACGACTCTCAGCGAGGTGCCCGCACGACGCGTACCCGCCCGGGCGCTGACGAGGGCGAAGCCCAGCCTCAAGGACAGGGCGCCTCTGACGGGCGGGGTAGGGACGGTCGCACCGCGGCGGGCCGCGGAACCGCTGGAGCGGACGGGGCCGGTGGGGCGGGCAAGGCCGGCAGGACTCAGCACGAGACCTGGCCGGCGGCCGAAGGGCCCCTCACCCCCGAGCAGTTGGACCACTACGCCGACGAACTGCGTGAGCTGCTCGACGACGGTGTCGCCTCTGCCGAGCGTCAGCTGTTCGACCTGCGGACCGCCGCGGCCGACGACGCGCGGATCCTCGGGGCGCTCGGCGACGGGGGCCTCCTGCCGCCCGGCCCGGACGTGCTCGCCACCGTCGAGTTCCTCGGGGAGCACGGGATCCCGGCGCTGCCGGGCTGGCGCTACCTCGCGCAGGCCGTCGACCCCGTCGACCACGCGCGCGTGCTGGCCGCCCGGCCCGAGCTGGTCGACGGCGTGATCATCACTGACCCGGCCACCCACGCCCGGGCCCGCGAGGCGCTCACGGACGCCGCCCTGCTGCCGAGGTCCGCCGTCGCCGTGGGTACCGCCGCCGCACTGCTCGCCCCGACTCCGGCGCCCGACGCGGGAGACGGCGACGTCTTCCTCGTACCGCCGAACCCGGCCATGCACGACGAGCACGCCGCCGACGAGGAGCGCCAGGCGCTGCGCACCCGCGCGACGCGGCGGGACGAGGACATCCGCGAGCTGGCAGGACGGCTGGCCAAGGACCGTGAGCTGGCGGCGCGGCTCGCGTCCTGGCGTACCGGGTGCCCGGCGGGGCGGCTCGGGGAGCTCGCCGCGACCGCCCGGGACGCGCGCGCCTTCGCCGAGGAGGCCGAGGCCGAGCTTGCCGAGGCACGCACCGTGCGGGCCGAAGCCGACGAGGCGGCGGCCGAGGCCGCCCTGGTACGGGACGAGCGGCAGGAGGGCGCCCAGCGTGCCCGGCGCGCAGCCGACGCGCTCGCGGGGCTCGCGTTCCGGCTGCGCGAGCGGGCCGGCTGGCAGGTCAAGCTGCGCGAACTCGCCGACGAGGCAACGGAGTCGGAGGCCCGCGCCCAGGTCTGCCTGGAGCGCGCCCGCGCCGCCGACGAGGACCGCCGCGCCACCCAGCGCGCCGCCGACGACGCGCGCCGCACGGCCCGCGCGCTGCGCGCCGAGCGCGCGGAGATCGCGGGCGCCCCCGACGACGTACCGGAAGACGAGTCAACGGCCGCGAAGCCGTCCCTGCCTGCCCTTCGCGAGGCATACCGGGCCGCATCGCAGCTGTACGAGAAGGTCGGCGTCGGCGCCGATCTGCGGGCCGAGCAGGCGCGGGCCGAGACCGAGGAAAGCGCGGCGCTGGCCGAGTGGGACCGGCTCAGCAACAAGGTGCGTACACGCGCGGGACAGCTCCTGGAGTCGACGGACGGCTCCGACGGGCCGTCCCGGCAGTCCGCGGTCGCCCGCGCCGAGGAGCTCGTGCAGCTCCTGGAGACCCGGATGTCGACCGCGAGCGAGCAGCTCGGGCGGCTGCGCGGCGAGGCCGAGCGGCACGCGCCCGAGGACGGCGGGGCCCACACCGAGCTGTCGGAGGAACTGGTCCCGCGTGACGCCGAGCACGCACAGCTGTTGCTGCGCACGGCCACCGGCGAACTCGCCTCCCGTACCGACGCGTTGGGCCGGGCGCGGGAAGCCCATGCCGAACTGCTCGACGCGCACCGGGCCGCCGAGGACGCGGGCGGGGGCTTCGACGAGACCGTCGCCCTGCTCAGGGACCTGCTGCGTGAACACTCCGACGAGGAGCAGGAGGAGACCGAGCCCTACCCCGGCAGCCTCGAAGAGGCGCGGCACTCCGCCGCCGAGGCCCGCCGCTCGCTGCGCGGCTGCGCCGGCGACCTCTCCGCCGCCGAGGCCGCCGTGCGCGAGGCCGGCGACATCCTCGTACGGCATGCCAACTCCACGCGCTACGAGCAGGTGCGCACCCCCGCGCGGCAGCAGATCCGTGAACTGCCCGCGTCCGCGCTGCCGGAGCACGCCCAGAAGTGGGCGGACGCCTTCGCTCCCCGACTGCGCGTGCTGACGGACGAGTTGGAGCAGCTGGAGCGCAACCGGGACTCGATCGTGGACCGGCTCCGGGGGCTCGTCGAGTCGGCGCTCGCCACCCTGCGGTCCGCGCAGCGGCTGTCACGGCTTCCGGAGGGGCTCGGCGAGTGGTCCGGGCAGGAGTTCCTGCGTATCCGGTTCGAGGAGCCCGACCAGGCCACGCTCGCCGAACGGCTCGGCGAGGTCGTCGACGAGGCCACCCGCGCGGCGGTCAAGAAGAACTCGGACATGCGCCGCGACGGCATGTCGCTGTTGCTGCGCGGGGTCGGCGCCGCGCTCCAGCCGAAGGGCGTCGCCGTCGAGATCCTCAAGCCGGACGCCGTACTGCGTGCCGAGCGTGTCCCCGTCGGACAGATGGGCGACGTGTTCTCCGGCGGCCAGCTGCTCACCGCCGCCATCGCGCTGTACTGCACGATGGCGGCGCTGCGCAGCAACGACCGGGGTCGCGACAAACACCGGCACGCCGGCACGCTGTTCCTGGACAACCCCATCGGGCGCGCCAACGCGACGTACCTGCTGGAGCTCCAGCGCGCTGTGTCGGACGCGCTCGGTGTCCAACTCCTCTACACCACCGGCCTGTTCGACACGACCGCGCTCGCCGAGTTCCCCCTCGTCATCCGGCTCCGCAACGACGCCGACCTGCGCGCCGGGCTGAAGTACATCAGCGTGGAGGAACACCTCCGGCCGGGTCTGCCTCAGCAGACTCCGGCCGGTGAGGGGGAGGCGGTGCACAGCGAGATCACGGCGACGCGGATGTTCAAGCGCCCGGCGCCGAGTGCCTCGTAGACGAAGGGCCGTATGGAACTGCGGGCCGGCTGTGGCTGGTCGCGCAGTTCCCCGCGCGCTTTACGGGGCGCCCTACTTCGCGTCCTCCTTCAGCAGGTCGGAACACTTCTCGCCGATCATCATCGTCGTGATGCACGGATTGACGGAGATGAGGTCCGGCATCACGGAGCCGTCCGCGACGCGCAGACCCTCGATCCCCTTGACCCGCAGACGGGCGTCGAGCGGGGCCGAGATGTCGTCGTCGGCGCCCATCTTCACCGTGCAGGACGGGTGGTAGACGGTGTTGTGGGTCTTGTGGATGTAGTCGAGCAGCTCGTCGTCCGTGCGGACATCGGGTCCGGGGGCCAGCTCGGCGCCCGCCCAGCCGCTCAGCGCGGGCTGTGACGCGATCTCCCGCGCCAGCTTCAGGCCGTACGTCATCACGCGCACGTCGTGCTCGTGCGTGAAGTAGCGCGGGTCGACCAAGGGCTTGTCGCGGTAGTCGCGGGTGCGCAGCCGCACGGTGCCGCGCGACTTGGCGCGGGTCACGTTCGGGGTGAGGCAGAAGGCGTTCTCGGACGTCGGATAGCCCCAGCGCACGGTGTTCATGTCGAACGGCACCGAGCCGTAGTGGAACATCAGGTCCGGTCGGTCCAGGCCCGGTTCGGTGTCGTAGAAGATGCCCGCCTCCCACCACTGGCTGGACGTGGTGGTCATCGGCTGCTTGGCGTCCCACATGATGACGCCCTCGGGGTGGTCCTGGAGGTTCTCGCCGACGCCCGCCGAGTCCACCACCACCTCGACCCCGACCTCGCGCAGCTGCTCGGCGGGCCCGATGCCCGACAGCATCAGCAGCTTGGGCGTGTCGATGGACCCGCAGGACACGATCACCTCGCGGCGAGCACGTACCGTCCGGGTGTGGATCAGGTCCGGGTCCAGGTACTCGGCGCCGACGCAGCGACGGCCGTCGAGGACGAGCTTCTTTGCCCGGACCCCGGTGCGGACCTCCAGGTTGGGCCGTTTGCCGATGATCGGGTGGAGGTAGGCGACCGACGAAGACTGCCGGATGTTGTTCGCGTCGGAGTTGATCTGGAACCAACTGGCCCCGCGGACCACGGTCTTGCCGCTGTTGAAACCGGTGGTGGGGATGCCCGCCTGCGCGCACGCCTCCAACAGGGCGGTGCCGCAGGGGTCTTCGCCCTTCAGCGTGCGCAGCTTCACCGGGCCGGTGCGGCCGTGATGGTCGCCGGGAGCGTCGTTCGACTCCAACCGCCGGTAGAGCGGGAAGAGTTCGGCCGCACTCCACCCCGTACAGCCTGCCGCCGCCCAGCCGTCCAGGTCCTCGGCGGGTGCCCAGAAGGCGATACAGGAGTTGTGCGAGGAACAGCCGCCCAGCACCTTGGCGCGGGCGTGGCGCATAAAGCTGTTGCCGCTGGCCTGCGGCTCGATCGGATAGTCCCAGTCGTAGCCGGACTCAAGGAGGCCCATCCAGCGCTCCAGTTTCATGACGTCGTCGTCGCCGACGTCGCTGGGCCCCGCTTCCAGCACGCACACCGTGATGGACGGGTCCTCGGAGAGCCTGGCCGCGACCACGTTGCCGGCGGTGCCGCCACCGACCACGACGTAGTCGAACTCATCTGCTGTCATGGGGAGTTGACCTCCTTGAGTCAGACGCTTACTCGGTCGCTGTTCGCTTCGGGTCGTTTACTCGGCTGCCGTCGCGGCCTCGGGCGGGACGGACGGCGCCTGCTGGAACTGGTGCTCGGCGAGGACCCCGGTCCGGTGCCGCTGCACGAACCAGTAGTAGGCGAAGCCGCCTCCCATCACGATGCCGACGAAGAGGAGCGCACCCCACTGCAGGTACCAGTGGAACGGGGGGGTCGCGTTGTAGACCGCGGAGCGCGGCCAGATCAGGTTGACCGTCATCGCCGTGCCCCACAGCACCGCGACGATGTTGACGAGCAGGCCCCAGCGGCCGAGCGAGAACTTGCCGTCGCCCGCCGGCTGCCACTTGCCGCGCAGCCGGGCGACCAGCATGGGCACCGTGACCCCCAGATACGCGAGGTAGATCATGATGATGCCGATGCTGGTGACCACGGTGAAGATCTGCGGCTGGCGGATGTTGACCACCAGGATCGCCAGCGCCAGGATGCCGATGATGACCGCGGGCAGCACCGGGGTCTGGAACCGCGGATTGACCTTGGCCAGCTTGGACGCGGCGGGCAGGTTGTTGTCGCGGGCCATCGCGAAGGCCAGCCGGATCGCCGCCGTGTGGACGGCCAGGGCACAGACCGTGACCGCGATGAACACACACCACAGCATGGCCTTGCCCGCGTCCTCACCGAGCACGTTGAGGACGATGTACTGCAGGCCGTCCGTGGACAGTTGCTCGCCCTTCAGGCTGGAGACGCTCATCAGGGCGAACAGCAGGACGAGTCCGCCGAGCACGAACGAGGCGATGATGGCGCGGAGGATGGCGCGCGGCGCGTTGCGCGAGGGGTCGCGGGACTCCTCACCGAGCGACGCGGCCGTGTCGAAGCCGTACATCACGTACGCGGACGCGAGCGAGGCGACCAGGAACGCGCCGAGGTAGCCGCCGGGCATGCCCGCTCCCGTGCCGTTCGTCTCCAGGACAACCTGCGGACCGCGCGTGATGTGCACCGCGAACAGCACGATCAGTACGACGGTCGCGATCAGCTCGATGAAGACGCCCGCCGTGTTGATCCTTGCCATCAGCTTCACACCGAGGGCATTCACCAGGGTGGTGAAGACGATGAGTACGGAGGCCAGTAGTACGGCGTTGGTGGCGACGTCGTACTTGCCCGTGCCGTCGCCCACGAACTGGAACACGGAAGAGATCTGAGGAAGCGTCAGCTGATAAGCAAGGGCCACGGCGGCGATCGACACGATCGAGGCGAGCAGCATCGTCCAGCCCGCGAGCCAGCCGATGTGCGGGTTACCCACCTTCTTCGACCAGTTGTAGACGGAGCCGGCCACGGGATAGCGGGCGGCCAGCTCGGCGAAGCACAGCGCGACCATGAACTGACCGACGAAGACCATCGGCCAGGACCACCAGTAGGCGGGCCCGCCGCTGCCGTAGCCGAAGTAGAAGAGCTGGAAGGTACCGGTGAGGATGGAGATATAGCTGATACCGGCGGCGAAGGTGTGGAAGTTGCCGAGCGTGCGCTTCAGCTCGGGCTTGTAACCGAACTCGTTGAGTTCCGAGTCGTCGTGACTGTGTTTCTCGGGTGGTTGAGCCGTGGTGGTCATGAGCGGCCTCCTGGAAAGAGGGGAGTTCTCCCGGGCGGGAGGGGGAGTGCGGCTCGTGCGGGGTCGTAGGTGTGTGCGGGTGCTGGATCATAGGACTGATCCGCGGCTGCTGGATCATAGGACTGATCCGCGGCTGCGGGGTCCTCCTGCGGATCAGCTCGTTGCTTGAGTCCATGACTTCCAAGGGCGGAACCGGTCGAATCGGTCGACCAGCCCTGCGGATCGAGTCGGTCGAACCAGCCCTGCGGATCGAATCGGTCGACCAACTCTGCGGATCGCGTCAGTCGAACCAGCCCTGCGGACTCGGGTTCGTCGTACGCCAGATGTGTTTCGTCTCGCGGTATTCGGCGAGACCGGCAGGACCGAGCTCCCGCCCGAACCCGGACTGCTTGTAGCCGCCCCACTCGGCCTGCGGGACGTACGGGTGGTAGTCGTTGATCCACACGGTGCCGATGCGCAGCGCGGACGCGACCCGCTGGGCCTTCGCCTCGTCGGAGGTGAAGATCCCGCCCGCGAGACCGTAGATGGTGGCGTTGGCCAGTCGCACCGCCTCCGCCTCGTCGGTGAACCGCTCCACGGTCAGTACGGGACCGAAGGACTCCTCCTGAACGACGGACATCCCGCCGGAGCACTCGTCCAGCACGGTCGGCGGATAGTAGAAGCCCTCCGGGTGCGGAGGATCGGCGGGCCGCTCCCCGCCGCAGCGCAGCACCGCGCCTTCCTCCAGACCCTTGGCGACGTATGCCTCGACCTTCGCCCGGTGCGCCGCCGAGATCAGCGGCCCGGTCTGTGCCCGCTCGTCGAACGGCCCGCCCAGCCTGATGAGTTGGGCCCGGCGTACAACCTCGTCGACGAAGCGGTCGTGCAGCGAGTCCTCGACCAGCAGCCGGGCGCCTGCCGAACACACCTGCCCGGAGTGCAGGAAGACGGCGGTCAGCGCCATGTCGACGGCCGTGTCGAAGTCCGCGTCCGCGAAGACGATGTTCGGGTTCTTGCCGCCGAGTTCGAGTGCGACCTTCTTCACCGTCCCGGCCGCCGCGGCCATGAGCCTGCGGCCGGTCTGGAGACCGCCGGTGAAGGACACCAGGTCCACGTCCGGATGCTCGCCCAGCGGCGCGCCGGCCTCGGGCCCCGCGCCGAGGATCAGATTCCCCGCGCCCGCGGGCAGCCCGGCCTCCTCCAGGAGGCGCATCAGATGGATCGCGGTGTGCGGGGTCAGCTCGCTCGGCTTGAGGACGAAGGTGTTGCCCGCCGCGATCGCCGGGGCGACCTTCCACGCCGTCTGGAGCAGCGGATAGTTCCACGGGGTGATCAGCGCGCAGACACCGACCGGCTCGTATACGACTCGGCTGTCGACGCCTGCCGAACCCGTCTCCACGACCCGGCCGGACTCGCTCGCCACGAGCTTTCCGAAGTAGCGGAAGCAGTTCACGATGTCGTCGATGTCGTATTCGCTCTCCACCAGGCGTTTGCCGGTGTCGAGTGACTCCGCGCGGGCGAGTGCGTCCTTGTCGCGTACGAGGAGGTCGGCGACCCGCAGCAACAGGTCCCCGCGCTCGTTCGCGGACGTCCGGGGCCAGGGGCCCTCGTCGAAGGCACGGCGCGCGGCCGCGATCGCGTCGGCCGTGTCCTGGCCGCCCGCCTCGTCCACTTCGGCCACCAGTGTGCCGTCGGCCGGACAGCGGATCTCGCGGGTCCGTTTCTCCCGGGCACTCGTCCACGCGCCGTCGATATAGAGATCAGCCATCCATGCCTCCCAGCATGCCTATGAGCCACTCGTGGAAGATCCCGATGTGGTGCTCGGTGGGCACCAGGACCCCGCCCCGCCGGTAGGCGCGGGACGCCATCGCGGGCTGCGTACGTTCGCAGGCCTCGAAGTCCTGAGCGTTGACTCGGTGGAAGAGTTCCACGGACTTCGACACATCGGCGCCCGACTCGACGACCTCGGGTGCGTAGAGCCAGTCGCACTCCACGACCGTGCGGTCCTCGGTGAGGGGGAACATGCGGTGCAGGATGACATGGTCCGGTACGAGATTGATGAATACGGTCGGTTTGACAGTTATCGCATAGTAACGACGGTCCTGGTCCTCCGCTACCGCGGGCAGTTTGGCGAATCCCTCGCTGCCGTCGACGGTGAATCCCTTGATCTCCTCGCCGAACTCGGCGCCGTGGCCGACGTAGTACTGGGCCGCGTAACCCTCCGCGAACTCCGGGAGTACGTCGGTGAGCTCGGGGTGGATCGTCGCGCAGTGGTAGCACTCCATGAAGTTCTCGACGATCAGCTTCCAGTTCGCCTTCACGTCGTAGGTGATGCGCTTGCCGAGGGCGAGGTTCTCGGTGCCGTAGTGATCGATGGCCGCCGCGTTGCCGAGCCGCTCCACGGCCGCGCCCATCACCGTTTCCTCGAAGGACGCCGGCTCGTCGGCCAGGCACACCCAGGCGTAGCCGAGCCACTCCCGCAGGGCGACCTTGACCAGGCCGTATTCGGTGCGATCGACGTCCGGCATCTTGATCAGGTTCGGCGCGGCGATCAGTTTGCCGTCGAGGTCGTACGTCCAGGCGTGGTACGGGCACTGGAGATTGCGGCGGACCTCGCCCGCCTCCTCCGTGCACAGCCGGGCCCCGCGGTGGCGGCAGACGTTGAGGAACGCGCGCAGCTCACCGGTGCGCGAACGGGTGATCAGGACGCTCTCGCGGCCGACCTGGACCGTGCGGAAGGCGCCGGGCTTGCCGAGATCGGCGGAGCGGACGGCACAGAACCACATCGATTCGAAGAGCCGTTCCTGTTCCGCGCGGAAGATTTCCGGATCGGTGTAGTAGTGCCCGGGGAGGGTGGCGATCAGGCTGGGGGAGACGGGGGTCGTCGTCACGTGCGTACTCCTCAGGCGGGCGCGGCGGCGAGGCGGTGGGGGTCGAAGAGGTCGATCGGGTGTTCGGTGGTGCCGTTCAGAGCCAGGTCGGCGAGGATCTCACCGACGACCGGCACGAACTTGAAGCCGTGCCCGGAGAACCCGCAGGCCACCGTGACGGACTCCGGGTGCGCGGGGTGCCGGGCGATGACGAAGTGCTCGTCGGGGGTGTTGGAGTACATGCAGGTGGCGGCTTTGAGAAAGGTGCCCGGCAGGTCGGGGATGCAGCGGGACATATGGTCCGCCATGGCTCCGATCTCGTCCTCGTGCACCGTCCGGTCGATGTTCTCCGGGGTGCACTCGACGCCCTTGCGGAAGAAGGCGACCTTGGCGCCGAGATCCGGCCCGTCGATCGAGGGGAAGCCGTAGACCTGTACTCCGGCCGCGTCCTCCCAGATGTAGATGGGGTGGTTGGCGGGGAGGAACGGCTGGACGCCGGCCTTCGGCTGGAACCAGTACATGACCTGCCGCTCGATCGTGAACGGCACTCCCAGATCGGTGAGCAGCTGCGGCGCCCACGCCCCCGGGCAGATCACCAACTGGCCTGCCGTATACGTGTTTTCGGCCGTGTGAACCCGTACACCGTCCTTGTACGGCTCCCAGCGCGTCATCGGCTCCTCGAAGTGCAGGTCGGCGCCCTGACGGGTGGCGAGCTGAAGGTGCGCGGCGACGGTGTTCTCCGGGCGGACGAACCCGGCGCGGGCTTCGTACAGCCCGATCTCGCCGTCGTTCGGGTTGAGGGTCGGGAAGCGGCGGCGGATCTCGGCGGCGTCCAGGATCTCGTGGGGCAGGTCCCACTGAGTGGCGGAACGCAGCGAGCCGGAGAAGGTCAGCGAGTCGGGAGGGCCGATCATCACGCCGCCGCAGAGCGTCGCGATGTCCCGCCCGGTTGCCCGCTCCACCTCGTCGTACAGCTCGTAAGCGCGCAGCAGCAGGGGTACGTACGCCGGGTCCTCGAAGTAGGACTGGCGGGTGATCCGCGAACCGCCGTGACTGGAGCCGCGGTTGTGGACCGGGCCGAACTTCTCCAGGCCGAGCACGCGGGCGCCCCGCGCGGAGAGGTGGTGGGCGGCGGCGCTGCCCATACCGCCGAGACCGATCACGATCACGTCGTAAGTCGGGGACACGGTGAGCCTCCTGATGATGTGTCAACGGCAGGTGTGTCAGCGGCGGATGCGGGTCATCTTCGGGTCGAAGAGCGGCTCGTCGGCGACGGTCGCGGGGACCTTCTCGCCGAAGTACTCGATGTGCACGCCCGTGCCGCTCGCGAGCGCCGGCAGCCAGGCGTACGCGACGCAGCGGCCCAGCGTGTAGCCGTACGAGGCGCTGGTCACGTAACCGGCCGGGGCACCGTCGACATACACCGGCTCCTTGCCGAGGACGACGGCTGCCGGGTCGTCGAGGAGGAGCGGTGTGAGCCTGCGCGTCGGCTCGGCCTGAGCGAGTCCTTGCAGCGCCTCCTGGCCGACGAAGGCGTCCTTGTCCATGCGGACGGCGAAACCGACGCCCGCCTCGTACGGGTTGTGCTCGTCGGTCATGTCGACGCCCCAGGCGCGGTAACCCTTCTCCAGGCGAAGGGAGTTGAAGGAGGAGCGGCCGGCCGCGATCACTCCGTGCTCCTGCCCTGCCTCCCACAACGTGTCCCAGAGCCTGAGCCCGAGGTCGGCGCTGGTGTACAACTCCCATCCCAGCTCGCCGACATACGACAGGCGCATCGCCGTCACCGGGACATGCCCGAGGTAGGTCTCCTTCGCGCGGAAGTAGCCGAAGCCCTCGTGCGAGAAGTCGTCGCGGGTCAGCGGCTGGACCAGATCGCGGGCCAGCGGGCCCCAAACGCCGATGCAGCAGGTGCCGGAGGTGATGTCGCGGATGTGTACGTCGGTGGGTGCGTGCCGGGTCAACCAGTCAAGGTCGGTGGGGGAGTTGGCGCCCACCTGGAAGCGGTCGACGGCAAGGCGCGCGACGGTGAGGTCGGAGCGTACGCCGCCCGTCTCGTCGAGGAGCAGCGTGTACGTGACCGCGCCCGGCTTCTTGCGGAGGTTGTTGGTGGTCATGCGCTGGAGGAAGGCGAGGGCGCCGGGCCCGGTGACTTCGAGGCGGCGCAGCGGAGTCATGTCGTACAGCGCGACCTTCTCGCGGGTCGCCTTCGCCTCGGCGGCCGCGATGGGCGACCAGTAGCGGGCCGACCAGGCGTCGCGCTCGGGGAGGGGGCCGAGCGCGTCGACGAGCGGGGCGTTCGCCTCGTACCAGTGCGGGCGCTCCCAGCCACCACCTTCCAGGAAGTGGGCTCCGAGTTCCTGCTGCCGGGCGTAGAAGGGGCTGACGCGCAGTGGACGGGGCTGTTCCATCGGCTGGAGGGGGTGCAGGACGTCGTACACCTCGACGAACTGCCGTGAACCGCGTTCACGGACGTACGACGGTGAACGCTGCGCATCCTCGAACCGCGTGAGGTCGCATTCGTGCAGGTCGATGGAGGCGCGTCCGTCGACCATCCACTCGGCGACCGCCTTCGCGACCCCCGCGGAGTGGGTGACCCAGACGGCCTCCGCCAGCCAGAAGCCGCGGAGCTTTCGCGACTCCCCGAGGACCGGCATGCCGTCGGGCGTGAAGGAGAAGACGCCGTTGAAGCCCTCCTCGATCTCCGTCTCGCGCAGGGCCGGCATCAGCCCGCGGCAGTCGTCCCAACTCGGCGCCCAGTCCTCCTCGGTGAAGGGGAACGAGGACGGCATCTCCATGTCGTTGGCGCGCGCCTCGTCGTACGGGAGGATCGCGAACGGGTCGACGGGGAGCGGCTTGTGGGCGTAACTGCCGATGCCGATACGGTCGTTGTGCTCGCGGAAGTAGAGGTCGCGGTCCTGGAAGCGGAGGATGGGCTTGGAGGCTTCCGTCTCCGCTCCGGCCAGCTCGGGGAGTTGCTTCGTCTTGGCGTACTGATGCGCGAGCGGTTGCAGCGGGACCTCGACTCCGGCCATACGGCCGATGACGGGGCCCCAGAAACCGGCGGCGGAGACGACATGATCGGCGGGGAAGGTGCCGCGGTCGGTGACGACGGCGGTGACCCGGCCGTCCTCCTGCTCGATGCCGGTGACCGTGTGGCGGTCCAGGAAGCGGGCGCCCTTTTCGGTGGCCCGTGCCATCTGGGCGCGGGCCGCGAGGAGGGCGCGGGCCAGGCCGTCGTCGGGCGTGTGGAAGCCGCCGAGGACGGTCGATTCGTCGATGAGCGGCCAGAGTTCCTTGCAGCGGGCCGCGCTGACGATCTCGCCGCGCACTCCCCAGGCCGCGGCGTAACCGGCCTTGCGGTGCAGGTCGGCCAGGCGCTCCGGTGTGGTCGCGAGTTCCAGACCACCGACCTGGTTGAAGCAGGAAACCCCGTCCACCTGGAGGGAGTTGAACTTCTCGACCGTGTAGCGGGCGAACGCCGTGAGCGTCTTGGACGGGTTCGTCTGGAACACCAGTCCTGGCGCGTGCGAGGTGGAGCCGCCCGGGGCGGGCAGCGGCCCCTGTTCGAGGACGGTGACGTCGGTCCAGCCGCGGGCGGTCAGCTCGTCGGCGAGTGAACAGCCGACGATGCCGGCGCCCACGATGACCACGCGGGGATGGGTTTCGGGCGTACTGGACATGCCCCTCCTTGCCGGGGTGGGGAGCGAACGGGCTCAGGGCGTGGGGACGTTGGGCTCAGGGCGTGGGGACGCGGGGCCGTGGGGCGGCGACAGGCGGGACCTTCGGCGAGTGACTCACAGGACCACCACCGAACGCAGCACCTCGCCCCGGTGCATCTTCGCGAACGCCTCCTCGACCTGATCGAGGGCGATGGTCTCGCTGACGAAGGCGTTGAGGTCCAGCAGACCGTAGAGGTACTGGTCGATGAGGAACGGGAAGTCGCGGCTCGGCAGGCAGTCGCCGTACCAGGAGGACTTCAGGGCGCCGCCGCGCGAGAACAGGTCGATCAGCGGGATCTCGATCTTCATCTCGGGGTCGGGGACGCCGACCTGGACGAGCACACCGGCGTGGTCGCGCATGTAGAAGGCCTGCTTGTACGTCTCCGGCCGGCCCACCGCGTCGATGGCGATGTCGACCCCGAAACCGTCGGTGAGCGCGCGTACGGCCTCCACGGGATCCGTCCCGCGGGAGTTGACCGTGTGTGTCGCGCCGAACTTCTCGGCCTGGTCGAGCTTCTTGTCGTCGATGTCGACGGCGATGACCTTCATGGCTCCGTTGAGGCAGGCGCCCGCGATCGCCGCGTTGCCGACACCGCCGCAGCCGATGACGGCGACCGTGTCGCCCCGGCCGACGTTGCCGGTGTTGACGGCGGCGCCGTACCCGGCCATCACCCCGCAGCCGATGAGGCCCGCGGCCTCGGGACGGGCGGCCGGGTCGATCTTCACAGCCTGGCCGGCGGCGACCAGGGTCTTCTCGGCGAAGGCGCCGATGCCGAGGGCGTTGCTGAGCGGGGTGCCGTCGAGGAGCGTCATCGGCTGGGTGGCGTTGCGGGAGTCGAAGCAGTACCAGGGGCGGCCGCGGCGACAGGAGCGACAGCTACCGCAGGGCGCACGCCAGGCGAGGACGACGTAGTCACCGGGGACCAGGTCGGTGACGCCCTCGCCGACCGCCTCGATCGTGCCGGCCGCCTCATGGCCCAGCAGGAAGGGGAAGTCGTCGGTGATCGCGCCCTCCCGGTAGTGCAGGTCCGTGTGGCAGACCCCGCATGCCTGTACGGCGACGAGCACCTCACCCGGGCCGGGATCGGGGACGAGGATCGTCTGCACCTCGACGGGTGCGCCCTTCTTGACGGCGACTACGGCACGGACCTCGTGTGGCACGACAAGCTCCTCTGCTGTTGCGCAATGCACGATGGGTTGCGCTATGAGGAACATAGTGAGAACGCCGTCATGGGGTCGTCAAGAGGCGGGTGTCACCGAGATCGCCGACGAGCTGGAGGTGCACAAGTCCACCGCCTTCCGGCTGCTCGGCGTCCTGGAGAACCGCGGTCTGGTGGC